>CBDUCT010000093.1:0-10526 GCA_965365715.1 uncultured Cyclobacteriaceae bacterium
AAATCACTCATATTAGGCACTTCGATGGTAATTGTATTGTATTTACTGCTTAATTATATTTTTCTTTATACAACTCCCATGGGTGAGATGGAAGGAAAAATCGAGATAGGATTTTTGTCTGCGACATATATTTTTGGGGATTCTGGTGGAAGACTGATGTCACTGCTCATAACTTTATTGTTGATATCTACAGTGAGTGCAATGATATGGATAGGGCCGAGAGTCACCATGGTTATGGGAGAAGATTATCGAATATTAAAGTTTCTGGCAAAAAAGAACAGGTTTAATGTACCTGTTGTAGCGATTTGGGTTCAGACTACAATTACAGTAATATTAATAGTTTCCTCAACCTTTGATAAGGTACTGATCTATGCTGGGTTTATAATGAACCTGTTTACCCTTTTATCCGTTATTGGGTTGTTTATCCTGAGAGTTAAACATCCGGAAATAAAAAGTAAGTATCGTGTCACTGGATATCCGGTTACACCTTTGATCTTTATTTTATTAAGTTTGTGGACCTTAACTTATTTATTAATTGAAAGGCCTTTGGAATCAGTTTTAGGTTTAGTAACAGTTTTTGCAGGTCTCTTTATATATTATTTAAATAAGATATACAGCCAAAAAATAACGTAATGAAGATAATCAGGATTATCCCCATATTATCCGCTCTGATAATTACCGGATCCTCTTTTACAAAAACAATTGCTCAGGAAGATGGAAAGCAGAGTCAAAATGAAGCCAATCAATACATGAACAGGAATAGTATTGAATCCCTGGTCAATGCATTTGATTCACCAGGCCGGGCTGAATGGCAGCAACCTGAAAAAGTGATAGCCGTCTTTGGCGATGTGAAAGGACAAAAAATCATGGACCTCGGAGCTGGTTCCGGATATTTTACATTGAGATTAGCGGCAAGAGGTGCTCAGGTTATCGCAGCAGATGTAAGTTCCAGTTTCCAGGAAGTAATAAGCGAAAAACTTGAAAATGATGACTTTAAAGAACTTTCATCAAATATAGAATTACGTAAGGTAGAGTATGATGATCCAAAACTCAAAAAAGAAGAAGTGGATGGAATATTGGTCGTAAATACCTGGCACCATATCGATAATCGACGTTCCTATATGAAAAAAGCAATTGATGGAATTAAAGATGGTGGTAAGATCGTAATTGTGGACTTTAAACTGGGTGTAGCAGGTGGGCCCCCTGACAGTCATAAACTGGATCTGGAAGATGCTATGAATGAAATTGAAGGATTAGATTTTAAAGAAATCGTAGTGGATACCCTTCTTCTGGAAAGACAGTATTTAATAATAGGAATAAAATAAATAAATATTCTGAATTGTTTTTATTTAATTCTTGATCTTAAATTAATTATTGAACTTTCCTTCCCAAAACAAATCCTCCTAATTCTGATATTTTTGTAGAAACGTACATATGATCATTATTTTGAATACAATGATCCAATATGGACATATCTGATACTCTTATTAGCAATTGTTCATCATCATGCTTATCAGGGGTATGGAAATCTCTTTTCAGCTTATAAATTCTTAGATCATTCGTATTAAACTCAGGTGCAAATTCTTCATGTGTATACTTCATTGTTATCAAAATCTCCCTGTCGAATTTTATATTATCTGGTTTAATAATCCAGATATTGTTTGAGAAGAATTCATCTTTTTGACAATCAAAAGGAAGTTTTACAATTGAAAGGGTGTTTTTAATGTTAAATTCTGATACGTATTCATTAAAGTCGTTTCTACTGAAAGTTAAGATCAGATTATTATCTAAAGTCGCGACCTGAAGTTCATTGTCATCCTCAATAAACTGTAATGCACGAAAACTATCACCAGGGGAAGGATCATTGTTAATATCATTACAGGAGACAAAAGGCATGCTCATGAGCAGTATACTACAAACAAAAGCGGATATCGGTTTGGCGTTTTTCATAATATTGAAGTTTGGGTTATAAATAGGATCCAATAAGATGCAAATTCAATTCCTCTGCGTAGAAATCTGTTCAAAGAACGCTAATTTCAGAAAAATAAAATTCTGAAATTATTCTCAATGGTATTATAAGTTGTCAGTTAATGATAAATAAAATAATAAAAAATATGGGAAAGATCAAGTATTTCAAACGATTAGTTGGTTACACGGTTAATAAGCTTTAAAGAAGAAATATTTAAATGCAATTGTGGGATACAAAATGTGGCATATATAGCCAGGTCACGCTGAGGTTATTTCAATTCAATTTTAATATTGTTGGAAAATTTGCACAATATTTAGACATTTGATTTGCTATGATGATCGTGATCCAGGTTGCATTTGTTGTTTTATTTCCTGCACTTGTTCTATATTTAGAGCACCATTCTAAGGTGGTTCGGGTAATTAGTCCGATCGTTATTTGCTATGCAACTGGTATTATTATAGCGAATCTGCCTTTTCTTAACCTGGATAAAAATGTCAATTCTGAGATCTCATACATTAGTATCAGTCTTGCCATACCACTGCTTCTTTTCAACTCCAATGTGCTTGATTGGGCAAAACATGCCGGGAAATCTATATTAAGTTATATTCTGAGCGTTTTTGCTATTGTTGTATCAGCCGTTTTTTTTTACTATATATACCGGGACAGCATACCCGAAGCATGGAGGATTTCTGGCATGCTGATCGGTGTTTACACCGGAGGTACGCCCAATATGAGTGCTATCGGAATGGCATTTGATACACCAAAAGAAATTTATGTTCTATTGAATAGTTCAGATGTGATATTGGGCAGTATTTATTTTATATTCATTATTACTTTTATCAAAAGGCTACTTGGTTTATTCCTTCCTGATTATAAATCAAATATTAAAAAACAACCCGGCTTAAAAGTTGAATCCAGGAACAAAATTTCGAAACGTCAGTTGGCACTCAATATAATTATTGTATTACTGTTGGGCGTTATTATTCTGGGATTAGCAGCCTGGATTTCAATTACTGTTAAGGGGGATATTGATGAATTATGGGTAATACTGGTTTTAACCACATTGGGTATCGCAATGAGTTTTATAAAAAAGATACAAAAGATGAGAGGATCCTATGAAGGGGGAGTTTATCTATTGTTGATTTTTTCTCTTGCTATAGGTGCCATGGCAGATGTAAATGAGCTGTTAAGCAAAAGCTCCGATCTTTTTCTGTATACGACCTTTGTAATGTTCACATCTATCATTCTGCACTATATACTTGCCTCCATTTTCCGGATCGATCGTGATACGGTAATTATTACATCCACAGCTGCAATATATGGGCCGGCATTCATCGGTCCCGTTGCAAACGCTATTAAAAACAAAGAGGTGATTGTAACAGGAATTACAATGGGCCTATTGGGTTACGCTATTGGAAATTATATCGGGATCGGAATTGGGATGCTATTACAATGAGCCGAAGAAATGAATTCTAATCGGAAAATCAGATTCCTTCTCTATGGTCTGAGGTTTCCTGAATTATAATCTGATAATGTGACCCTTAATAAGTTGGTGTTCCTTTGAAAACAGATGATTCTTCAAGGGAAACGAATTTGCCCTGAAAGGTGATCCTGTCTCCCCAATTTCCACTAACCGTTACACGACCATTGCCATCCCCTGTTACAGATAAAAAGATATCTACGATGCCCAAACCTGATCCCATGGCTGTCATGGTAATATTCACCGATTTACTATCACCTGAGTGCTCGTATTTACCGATCTTTCCTTCCAGAGTAATACCACCAACTCCATTCCAGCCCATAATCCCATTAAATGATAATTGAATTGTGGTTTCTTCCCCGACAACACTAACAAAGTTAGTGGATGGATCCATCTGGTAACTTTGACCCTGTTTGTCAAAAACCATATAGGTTTCAACAACCCATTCCCTTTTTTCAGCATATTCTTTGAAATTATTCAAAGCTTCTTCACGTTTTCTTTTATCTTCTTCCTTTTTGGCCTTTCTCATGGCTTTTTTTTCCTCTTTAGTCAGATTTTTAGAATCGGGATTTTCAGTCTGCCCATACCCTGTAAAACATATAAAAAGGAATAAAACGATAAAAAAATGTCTGATTTTCATTTCCTAACTATTTGATCACCATCAAAGATAGATTTTTTTAATATCCTTTCACAGATTAAAAATTCCGATTTAACTGGAATTCTTCCGGTTGACTCCGTTTCATATACATTGATCCGAAATATTAAACAGGATAGCCGTATTAATAATTGTGTAGAGTGATAGAGGGGACGATTCATGGTAGTAGGTTTTGGGTTTTCGAGGCTGCTCCTTTTTGGGGCAGCCTTATTTTTTTGTTTCCATTAAAATCTCATATAATAAGCTGTTAACTCTACATTTTATTTTTTCAGGATTTTTTTAAATAACCTAGATATAGAATTATATATCCTTTATTTTTGAACTACTTTTTAATAATTCAAAATTTTATCAAAGATGAGGAAGACTTTTATAATTGCTGCATTATTTCTGACCCCCATATTTGTTTTTTCACAGGGAGATAATGGTTGGATAGACTTGTTTAATGGAAAAAACCTGGATGGTTGGAAACAACTCAACGGTAATGCGGAGTATGTTGTGGAAAATAATGAAATCGTTGGGATTTCAGTCCCAAAAGAACCGAACAGTTTTCTCTGTACAGAAAAAGATTATGGTGACTTTATACTGGAATTGGATGTAAATGTAGAACCGCCACTTAATTCAGGTATACAGTTCAGAAGTTTAAGTGTTGAAAACTATATGAAGGGCCGGGTTCATGGTTACCAGTGTGAGATCGATCCGAGCAACAGGGCCTGGAGTGGGGGCATATATGATGAAGCACGAAGGGACTGGTTGTATAATCTGGCCAGAAATAAGAAAGGCTCAGAGGCATTTAAGCCTGGTGAATGGAATACCTATAGAATTGAAGCTATTGGAAACCATATAAGAACCTGGATAAATGGTGTGATGTGCGCAAACCTGGTAGATAATGAAACTGCCTCCGGGTTGATAGCCCTTCAGGTTCATGGGGTGGGTGATGATCCGGAGAAAATTGGAAAGAAAGTAAGATGGAGGAATATTCGGATTAAGACTTCCGATCTGGAAGCCAGCAGGTTGGCTCCTGAGCCTGACGTGCCTGAAATAAACTTTGTCCCAAACACCCTGACAGAAACTGAAAAAAGATTAGGTTGGCGATTATTGTGGGACGGTCTAACAACAGATGGCTGGAGAGGAGCCAAACTTGATCATTTCCCAGAAGGAGGATGGGAAATTGAAGATGGCATACTTACCGTTATCGAAAGCGGTGGCGGAGAATCAGAAAATGGAGGGGATATTGTAACCATCGATAAGTTCAGCAATTTTGAACTGGAACTTGAATTCATGTTAACAGAAGGGGCTAATAGTGGTATAAAATATTTTGTTGATCCCGAGCTGAACAAAGGAACCGGTTCAGCAATAGGACTTGAATATCAACTTCTGGATGATGGTGTACATCCCGATGCCAAAGAAGGTGTAGGTGGCAACAGGACATTGGCTTCTTTGTATGACCTGATCCCAGCCGTTAATTTATCAGAAGGAAATAACAATGTAAGATTTTATGGTATTGGAAAGTGGAACAAGGCCAGGATAGTAGTAAAAGGCAATCATATTGAACATTGGCTGAATAATATAAAGGTAGTTGAATATGAACGAAGTACTCAGATTTACAGAGCCCTTGTTGCCAAGTCAAAATATAAAGTCTGGCCTGATTTTGGAGAATCTCCATCCGGACATATCCTTCTTCAGGACCATGGCAATACAGTACGTTTCAGAAGTATCAAGATAAGAGAATTCTGATTTCTCTCTTAGTTCAATTACCTCATGATCATGAAAATTCATATTAGCAGACTCGTTTCGGGAATATTGATAGTCCTTATTTCAGCCCATTTAACATTTTCTCAGGAAACAGAAAAGATATATCTCTCTGGAAAAGGGTTTGACGACGCTGTAGAATGGGATTTTTACTGCACTGACGGTCGAAAAAGTGGAGAATGGACAAAGATTCCCGTTCCCTCATGCTGGGAACAGCATGGATTCGGGATTTATAATTATGGACATGATAAGGACGAAGAAAGAGGCAAGGAAAAAGGTATCTACCGGATAGAGTTTTTTGCATAACCGGACTGGCGTGATAAGCAAGTCGATATCGTTTTTGAAGGATCTATGACTGATACTGAGGTAAAGATCAATGGCAAATCGGCAGGGGATATTCATCAAGGGGCGTTTTACCGGTTTTCATATAATATTACTAAACTCCTTAAAACAAATTCTGAAAATCAACTTGAGGTTACTGTTAGCAAACACTCCTCTAATCCTTCAGTGAATAGTGCTGAGAGATATGCTGACTATTGGATCTTTGGAGGGATATTTCGGCCTGTTTATCTTGAAGTTCGCCCAAAGCAGCATATTGATAGGATATCGGTTAATCCTCAGGCAGATGGAAGTTTTTCTTCCGAAGTATACCTGGCAAATATTAAATCTGCGAATAAATTAACTGCGAGAATTTTAGATATAAATGGGAAACAGGTAAGTGAAGAATTCAGCAGTGTTTTAAATAAGAATTCTAATAAGGCAACCCTGTCCACCAGGGTAAATAATATCAAACCGTGGTCTCCGGAATTCCCCAACCTGTATTATATCCAGATCGACTTATTAAAGGATGCAGAAGTGATCCACACCTTGTCAGAACGGATAGGGTTCAGAACGGTGGAAATCAGGGAAAGAGATGGGATCTATGTTAATGGGGCTAAAATAAAATTCAAAGGCGTATGCAGGCATTCGTTCTGGCCTGAGACGGGTAGGACGTTGAATAAAGAATTAAGTATCCAGGATGTTCAGCTAATGAAAGATATGAATATGAATGCTGTAAGAATGTCGCATTATCCTCCTGATCCTCATTTTCTTGATGTTTGCGATTCACTTGGATTATTTGTACTGGATGAACTGGCCGGCTGGCAAAGTTCATATGATACAGAGGTGGGCAAAAAACTGGTAAAAGAAATGGTGATAAGGGATGTTAACCATCCTAGCATAGTTATTTGGGATAATGGTAATGAAGGTGGGTGGAATACTGATCTGGATGATGAATTCAGCAAATATGATCCGCAGAACAGGGAGTTAATACATCCCTGGGAGAATTTCAGAAAAACGGATACCAACCATTATATCGATTACAATTACGGGACAAATGAATCATTTAATGGAAGTCAGATATTTTTTCCCACTGAAGTGCTTCACGGATTATATGATGGAGGGCATGGTGCCGGATTAGATGATTTCTGGAACCTGATGTGGAGTAAGCCCACTTCCGCGGGAGGCTTTTTATGGGTATTTTCTGATGAATCAATAAAACGGACGGATAAAAACGGAATTCTAGATAGTGATGGCAACCACGCACCGGATGGCATACTTGGGCCATACCGGGAGAAAGAAGGAAGCTTTTATACTATTAAGGAAATCTGGGCACCGGTATATTTTGAGGAAAAATATATAACAGAAGCATTTGACGGTAAATTAAAACTGGAGAACAGGTATCATTATACAAATCTTAACCAATGCGATATATCTTACAAACTGGTGAAATATAGAAAACCGGCAGAGCAATATGGGAGCTATGAAGTGTTAAAAGAAAATGATATTGTAGCCCCCGATATCAAAGCTGGAAATTGGGGAGAAATTAAGCTTGATCTACCAGCCGACTGGAAAGAAGCGGATGCCTTATTGATAACTATTTTTGATCCGCATGGCCGGGAGATTTATACCTGGGATTGGCCAATACGATTACCAGCGGATAAATTATCAGATTATTTTAACAAGGAAGAATCCTCCGCTATGGCCCAGGGAGAGTCAATTGATGGTTACTTAATTATGAAGGCAGGTGAGGTTGAGATTCTTATCGAGAAGAACTCCGGACTTCTTCAAAAAGTAACATGTTCAGGCTCCGAAGTCTCTTTAATGGGTGGGCCTGTACTGGCTGAGGGAAATTCTGAATTTGTTGATTATACAGCCAGGCAGGTGGGCAATTCTTTTGTTTATCAGGCCGAATATAAGGGAAATTTACAATCAGTTAAATGGACTTTAATGGGGAGTGGGATCCTTGAACTTGAAGTGGTTTATGTTCCCAATAATTATCAATCATTTTATGGAATAAACTTCAATTACCCCGAAGATAAATTAAGCGGAATAAAATGGCTTGGAAATGGACCTTACAGAGTATGGAAAAATCGTCTGAAAGGAGGTATTTTGAATGTTTGGGAAAAGGAATATAATAATACCATAACAGGGGAAACATATAATTATCCTGAATTTAAAGGCTATCATTCAAAATTGTATTGGGTGAAATTTTTAAATGATGAGAAACCATTTACTATATATACGAGTACTGAAAACTTGTTTTTAAGGCTGTTTACACCTGAAGATCCGAAGGCAGATCCCCGCCATACTAAGGTTGAATTTCCCGAAGGTGACATTTCCTTTTTACAGGGTATTCCACCAATTGGCACAAAATTTAAAGATCCTGATCGTCTGGGACCACAATCCCAGACCAATATGTACCGGCGACATAGAACAGATGCCGACCTCTTCATTAATTTGTATTTTGATTTCAGATAAATTTAGATTTTATAATTCATGATCATAGATTACAACATCAAGATTGAAGATTTTAAGGAAGATCTGAAGGCTTTCTGGAAATTATCAGGGGAAAAGATCATTTCGATTGATAAATCTTTTGATCTTTCCTTGGGTGCTCCGGTTTTTACAGCCAGCGGTAAGTATACTTCGAGGGGGTGGACCGAATGGACACAGGGATTTATGTATGGTTCTGCCATACTGCAATATGATGCTACAGGAGATGAACAGTTCCTGAATATAGGGCGTAAGGGAACTTTAGAAAAAATGATGACACATATCAGTCATGTTGGTGTTCATGACCATGGATTTAATAATTTAAGTACCTATGGAAATCTTCTCAGGTTGATGAAGGAAGGAAAAATTGAGCCAAATGACTGGGAAGCGGGCTATTACAAACAGGCGATTATGATCTCAGGTGCCGTACAAGCCGCCAGATGGCAGGAAATGGCTGACGGAGGTTATATATATTCCTTTAACGGCCCTCATTCACTATTCGTGGATACCATAAGATCCGTTAGAATTCTTATTGTCAGCCATTTGCTTGGTCATAAGTTGCATGCAGAAAATGACAAAATTGTAAATCTCCTACAGAGAGGGCTACAGCACTGTTTATCCACAGCAAAGTATTCAGTTTTTTACGGGGAAGGAAGAGACAGATACGATAAATGTGGGAGAACAGCACATGAGAGCATTTTCAATACAACAGATGGCAATTACCGTTGTCCGGGAACACAGCAGGGTTATTCTGGTTTTACTACCTGGACACGAGGCCTGGCATGGGCTATTTGCGGATTTGCAGAAGAGCTTGAATTGATTGATGCATTATCTGATAAGGAACTGGAAATTGCTGGTGGCCGGCACAAAATTGAAGAATTTATGGTTAAGGCTGCCAAAGCCACTTCTGATTTTTATATCTCTGAAACTCCGATAGATGGGATCCCATACTGGGATACCGGAGCACCCGGGCTGGATCAGCTTGGTGAATATCTTGATGCACCTTCTGATCCATTTAATGATTATGAACCAGTGGACAGTTCAGCAGCTGCGATCGCCTCTCAGGGATTACTTCGACTGGGCAGGCACTTTGAAGAATTAGGCCATTTTGAGGAAAGCAAGCGATATACACAAGCTGGTTTGACTGTTATAAAAACCTTACTCTCAGGCAAATATCTATCGCTTGACCCTGCACACCAGGGTTTGATTCTTCATTCAGTCTACCACTATCCAAATGATTGGGATTTTATACCAGAGGGGAGTAAAATCCCTTATGGTGAATCAAGCATGTGGGGGGACTATCATGCAAGAGAATCTGCAATATATCTTCAGAAAATATTGAATAATGAGCCATATTACACTTTCTTTAACAACGTACTTTAATTAAAATATGGAGCAGGATCTTTCAAAATTATGTATACATACCATAACCACCAGGGATTGGACTCTTGAAACAGCCGTTGAAAAATATCATGAAAAGGGAATCAATGGAATATCTGTTTGGAGAAATTATATTGAATCCAAAGACATGAGGGAGGTCAGGAATTTATTGGAAAGCCATCGTATGAAAGTAGTTTCTGTGGTACGGGGAGGATTTTTTACTGGTTTGACAAAATCTGATAGAGACAAAAAGGTAGAGGATAACAAGGCTGCAATAGAAGAAGCAGCTTCCATAGGGTCAGAAATGTTGGTTCTGGTTTGTGGTG
The DNA here is from genome assembly GCA_965365715.1 of uncultured Cyclobacteriaceae bacterium. Taxonomy (GTDB): domain Bacteria; phylum Bacteroidota; class Bacteroidia; order Cytophagales; family Cyclobacteriaceae; genus JAGTVG01. Next base: position 10,374 of record CBDUCT010000093.1, read on the forward strand.
CCACCCCCGGACAATCATTGGAGGAATCCCGATATCAGATCAGGGAAGGTATAGAGTGCATCCTGCCTATAGCCGAAAGCAATAATGTAAAACTCGCTATAGAGCCTTTGCATCCGATGTACGCTGATACCCGTTCCGCAATAAATACGATGG
>CBDUCT010000094.1:0-10521 GCA_965365715.1 uncultured Cyclobacteriaceae bacterium
AATGTTAAACTGATTAAAAGTAATGATCATAGAAAACCTTTACCTATGCCTGTGCCCTATGATCTTGATTATTGCGGAATTGTCAATACAAATTACGCAATTCCCCAGCCAAGGGTGCCCATTGAATCCTTAACAGACAGGTATTGGATAGGTAACTGTCTGACGGATGAAGAATTTTCTGCTTTATGTGCACCATTCCTGGAAAATAAAGATGAAATCCTTAACATATTTGAAGCATGTGAATCCCTGGATAAGATACATAAGAAAACAGCAATAAGATTTATCAACCAATTTTATGGCATTATTGAAAAGGATGAAAAGCAGGCAAAACGGACCATATTAAAAGATTGCAATCAATAAACAGGGAGGAAATTACAAGCCCAGAAACTGAATCCCGATACCGCTTATAAAAATAAATGCCCCTGCAATGGCGTGGCTGAAACGCTCCATCTTACCGAGGTGTATGGCTTTTAAGCCTTTTGCAGATAGATAAACAACTCCCGTCATGGTAAGTACAGTTGACAGTGAAAAGGCCGTGATCACCAGCACGAGGCCTAACAAACTACCCTCCGAAGCTGGAAATATCAAAATCGGGATCAGGGGTTCACAAGGTCCGAAGACAAAAATGATAAATAATATCCAGGGCGTAAGGCTTTTCCCGTTGGCGTTTTCATGTACGTGCTTGTGTTCTCCGGAATGGGTATGCTCATGCTTATGTACACTGCCATCCATATGTCTGTGCCAATGTGTGTGGGGTTTATTATGATAGGCTCTGAAAATACCCCAGGCAAAATAAATTCCACCAAAAATGATTAGAAGCCAAGCGGCAACATTTCCTCTCGAGCTTTCAAACAATTCAATACTGTATAAACTCCACCCAAAAAAAACACCTGTAAGACCCAGGACTATTGACCCAGCTACATGCCCTAATCCACACAGAACCGTTATGAACATGGTTCTTACAGTGGACCAGTTCCGGGATTTTGACAACAGGATAAATGGCAGATAATGATCAGGACCCAGAAGCGTATGAAAAAATCCTATAGAAGCAGCACTAATCAACAATACCAGTAAAGAATCCTCCATCAGAGTTTATTTAAAAAGTAATATAAATTTAAGACTTTATCATCAAATCCAATCATCAAACCGGGTAAAATAAACAGACTGACTTAAATGAACAGACTGACTTAAATGAACAGACTGACTTAAATGAACAGACTGTTTTATAAGAAAGCCTGAATAAACTCCCGGGAATTTATCAGTTATAGATTCTGATAATAATAATCCAGGATAAATCCGCTAAATCAGGAACTCAAATCTTATAAAACAGTCTATTTTCTCTGTTTACTGCTTGAAATCTCCGCTTACAGCTTCGTCCTGTTCACTTATAACATTAAAGGCTTCTGCTTTATTTTCAGCCTGCTCTTCAAGTATTATTTTATCTTCAACTTCACTTGTGGTAGTTGAAGTTGTGATCGCTATTGAAGGCGCTATTACCAGGGCAATAACCGACATCAACTTTAACAATATATTGAGTGATGGTCCGGATGTATCCTTGAATGGATCACCTACAGTATCTCCAACAACAGCAGCTTTATGCGGTTCAGAACCTTTAGAGTATTTCTCACCATCAATTTCAACACCCTCTTCAAACATCTTCTTTGCATTATCCCATGCACCTCCGGCATTGGACTGGAATATAGCCATTAAAACGCCGGTAACTGTAACACCGGCCAACAGGCCACCCAGCATTTCCGGCCCACCGATAAAACCAATAAAAGCAGGTGTTATAATGGCAACAAGACCAGGAAGGATCATCTTTTTAATGGATGCTTGCGTGGAAATTTCAACACATTTATCATATTCGGCGGCTCCATCTGCGGCCTGAATTATCTTCATATCTTCCTCACTAGCATTTTCCAGGTTAGAATCATACTTCTTCATGATCTCCAGGGCTGCTGTAAGCGCTGGAATTGATGTGAATTGTCTTCTGACTTCCTGTATCATGGCCATGGCCGCTTGTCCAACAGCTTTCATAGCCATGGATGAGAAAACAAAAGGCAGCATACCACCAAGAAACAATCCCGCCATAACGGATGGCTTGGAGATATTAATGGATGAAATATTGGCCTGCTGGGTAAAGGCAGAGAATAAGGCGAGGGCGGTCAATGCAGCCGATCCGATGGCAAATCCTTTTCCGATTGCTGCTGTTGTATTCCCGACAGCATCAAGCTTATCTGTTCTTCCTCTTACTTCTTTTGGTAACTCAGCCATTTCAGCGATCCCACCAGCATTATCACTGATGGGTCCGTAAGCATCAACAGCCAACTGAATACCTGTATTTGCCAGCATACCCACAGCTGCTATAGCAATTCCATATAATCCGGCAACAGAGAAAGATATCAGGATAGCTCCGGCAATTAAAAGGATTGGAATTGCAGTTGACATCATGCCTACACTTAGTCCGGCTATGATATTCGTTGCAGGACCTGTTAGCGACTGACGAGCAATATTTTTCACAGGTCGTGTTCCTGTTGCTGTATAATATTCTGTAATTTTCCCAATACCAAGACCAGCTGCTAAACCAGCAAGGGTGGCAAAAAATACACCAAGAGAAGTATAGGTCTTACCATTTGCAGCTACCCAGGATTCCGGCATCATGGCATTTATGATGAAATACATTAAAATAACCATCAGAATTGAAGAACCGAACTCACCTATGTTCAGGGCAGATTGAGGATCCCCTCCTTCTTTAACCCGGACAAAGAAAGTTCCAATTATAGATACGACAATTCCCACTGCTGCCAGCGTTAAGGGGAGCAGGATAGCACCTAATCCATTGAAATAACCACTGAACTCAGGAAGCACTACAAAGGCAGCTCCAAGGACCATGGTACCAATTATCGATCCGACATACGACTCGAAGAGGTCAGCGCCCATCCCGGCAACATCACCAACATTGTCTCCAACATTATCTGCAATGGTAGCAGGATTCAGAGGATGGTCCTCAGGAATACCAGCTTCAACTTTTCCGACAAGGTCAGCTCCCACGTCAGCAGCTTTTGTATATATACCTCCACCAACACGTGCAAACAATGCAATTGAAGAAGCTCCAAGAGAAAATCCTGCCAATACGTTCAGGACTTTAGCAATATCCCATTCTGCACCTATATAATTATTATAAAGAAGGAATAAACTGCTCAATCCAAGAACCCCTAAACCGACAACACCAAGTCCCATAACTGATCCTCCGGCAAATGCCACTTCCAGTGCTTTCCCAAGAGATGTTCTTGCTGCATTCGTAGTCCTTACATTTGCCTTTGTGGCAACCCTCATACCAATAAATCCAGCCAGTCCTGAACAAAGGGCACCTACAAAAAAGGACAACGCAACCAAAGCATTGGATTCAGCTTCATATGCTCCCTTTATACCCAAAACGATTGCTAAAGCGATAACAAAAATAGACAGGATTTTATACTCGGCTTTTAGAAATGCCATGGCACCAACGGCTATATGTTTTGAGATTTTTGCCATCTTTTCCGTCCCTACATCCATCTTCGAAACATAGGACGACCGCCAAAAGACAAATATTAAGGCAAGCACGCCAAAAAGAGGCAGAATAAATACTAAATTTTCCATATATAAATCAGATTTTAATTATGTAATAGTTTGTTTATGCAAAAAAAAATTATGTAAAAAAATGAAATCAAAGAATTTTCGTAATCTTACTACGTTGAGCTTGTTGTAAAGTGACTGCAATATTACTGATAAACGGGAAACTATGCCAAAAAAATCAGCTCTTTCGATGGATTGGATTCCAATAAAAAATATCTTCCAGGAATTTCTTATCAGTTAAAAATATTGATATAATCGACCATTTGCTGAAGTATCTGGGCTATTTCAGCTGAAAATTTATTTTCCAGGCCTCTTCCAATAACATAAATTGAAAAGATGCCATACAATCCAAGCAGGAAAATCGAATGTATGAGTCTGATCCTCTTTGAAAAGACATATACCGAAACGGCAAGGATGGTTAAGATGAGAAGCAACATCCTGAGTTCGCTGCTCATTTCTATAATTTCCTGGTGCATATGGATTGGTCCGTGAATTAAGGTAAACAGGAAAAGAGGAAATCCCAGGGCAAAGCAAATGTCAAAGATATTACTGCCGAGAGCGTTCGAAATCGCATCATCATAATTCCCCTTCCGCGCATCATTCATAGAAATAATCGTATCCGGAACACTTGAGGCGGCCGATGCTAATATGACGGCCACAAACATGATAGGAATATCCAATCCGTAAAAAGTACCTAAATATGGAATTTCGTATTGGTCACTCCCTATCCACTCACATGATAATACCAGTACAAAACAAACGAAGGCAATAGCTATAGTTGATATAATAAGTAAAGGCCATGCATTTATGGTACTTATTTTCCTTTTTCCCAATATCACTCTTCTCAGATCAAAACTCAGGATGGCCGACCACAGAGGGATCTGCTTATACTCAATCTCAGTCAAGGCCCTTTTCCTTAGCTCCCTTTCATCATACCCCTTTCTTTCCATGGCAAAAATCATGTACGTCAGATATACAAAATATATGATCATGAGAAATAACCCATGCCACCAGTCTATCGACTGCCCGCTGATTATCATAATGAACAATAGCTCAGCCAGGATCAAGGCGATACCATCCCTTCGCACTACCTTCTTGGACACATTAATATTCTTGGCGATCCCGAGAAAGACAACTACTAAAATTACTGCTGCCGGGATGATCATGCTGTTGAAAATGGCACTGCCTGCTGTAGTGCCAATTCCTCCTGAAAAACCGTCTACATCTTTAAGGTAAAATAAAAAGAATAATGAAGTGAATAGTTCCGGAAGGGATGAGCCAATAGCATTGATCGTTGCACCCCGGACACCATCAGAAAGGTTTCTTCCAATAAAATCAGAGGCTATGGCAAAACCATCACTGGCCCGCCATATTATAATACAACATAATATCACTAAAATAAGCGGTATCAGAATACCCATATGGATCCCTTAATCAGTTTTGAATATATTACTCCCCACATCAAAAGTAATTTTTTTTTATTTAAAAATCTTCAAAAGATACAAAAAAAATCCAAAATAATCTTATTAAAGTCTAATAATCAGGTAGATATTAATGGAAAGGTAAACATCTCTTTATTTTTTCAAAAATGCAATAAGGGTAATCTCTTTTCTGATTGTCTTCTACCAAAAACACAATTATGAAGGCAAAAACTATTACAATTTTATCGGCAGTAATTTTCTGCTGGACTAACACTATACTGGCGGAGGGAATCCGTGAAAAAATAAGCTTAGATTCTAAAACAAGGGAGTATGATGTTTTAGTTCAGAAAACCGAAAAAATACCCTTAGAAGAAGCTGCAAAACAGAGAAAGAGAGATAATGGCATGGAAACATTATCGGGCGACAACGCACATTCAGGTGGATACGGCGCACTGTTCTTCAAAGGATCGAGTTTCAGGAATACCTCCATATTGATGATGGGGATCAGGGGCGCCTGGGTGGTCAACAGATCTTTTGGATTGGGAATTGACCTGAATGGATTGCTGCCCATATCAAAATATGATGATGTCGATCCGGTCGGCACAAGTGATGCAATTCTTCTGGGAGGATATGGCGGACTTTTGCTGGAGCCTGTTGTCTGGTCTAAAAAGCTGGTTCATGTCACTTTTCCAATTTCCATGGGTGCAGGCTGGCTTGGTTATGTGGAAGACTGGGAAGATGAATACTACTATGGAGGGGGAGATTTACTGGATGATGATATCTTCTGGTATATCGAGCCAGGCATCAATGCAGAAGTAAACGTCACAAATTATTTCAGGATTGATGTGGGAATATCCAAACGCTTCACCCAGGATCTGAGTTTATATAATACCCCTTCTGATGCTTTTGATAAACTGAATTATTCGTTAACACTTAAATTCGGTGGTTTCTAGTATTCAGGAAAATATATTAACTACCGTCCCTGGTTTAAAATTACTTTACCATAAAGACAGGTATTTAAACCTGTTTTTTATTATTCTATCTCAGCGGTTCATTTTTCTGGATTTATTTCCGAACTTGATTAGATATAATTGATGTATTAACTTTTTTTTAATTGATAAATCTAAAATTATGGACCGAAGAGAATTAATAAAAGGAGTCGGCCTCACTACAGCTACAGGCGCTTTGGGATTATGGAATGTACCTGCCAAATCACAGGAAACAGAAAATAATGCATTAAACGGCCTTCCTTCTGTAAAGATCACCAAAGTAAAATCAATTGTTACCTGTCCGCATGGTATAGAATTGATCGTGGTCAAGGTTGAAACCGACCAACCGGGATTATACGGGTATGGCTGTGCTACATTCCGGCAGCGGGCTCACGCCGTTGTTTCAGCGATTGACAAATATCTTGACGATTTCTGCAGGGGAAAAAGTGTTGAGAACATAGAAGACATCTGGCAAACTGCCTATGTAAGTTCTTACTGGAGAAACGGACCGGTATTAAATAATGCATTAAGTGGTCTCGACCAGGCATTGTGGGACATAAAAGGGAAAATGGCCGGCATGCCGGTATATCAGTTGCTTGGTGGAAAATGCAGGTTTGCGGTAGATTGCTATTCACATGCCAACGGAAAATCACCGGAAGAGCTGGTAGATAGTGTGCAGAAAATTAAAGAGAAGGGTTTCAGACATATAAGGATTCAACTGGGAGGATATGGCGCCACCCACATGGCTGACAGGGCCGATTTTAAAGATGCTGGTTTTGGCACCCCGGAGGATAATTATATGAATCAGCAAACCTATCTTAAAATGATACCCGTAATTTTTGAAACGGTAAGGGAAAAATTCGGGGAAGATATTGAATTGCTGCATGATATCCACGAACGCGTTCAGCCAATGGATGCGATCCGTCTTATAAAAAACCTGGAAGAATTTCGTCCATTTTTTATTGAAGATCCCTTTTCACCTGAGAATAACGGTTATTTCGAACTTCTCCGGCAACATACTCTGACACCCATTGCTATGGGAGAATTGTTTAATAATCCGCATGAGTGGCTGGAACCTATGTCTAAAAAACTGTTTGATTTTATCAGGATACATATCAGTCAGATCGGGGGAATTACGCCTGCCATGAAAGTAGCGAGACTGGGAGAATGGTTTAACGTAAGAACTGCATGGCATGGTCCCGGCGATGTTTCTCCGGTCGGACATGCTGCCAATGCACATATTGACCTGGCTGTTTGGAATTTTGGCATTCAGGAAGCAGTGAATTTCTCGGACAGGTTAAGAGAAATATTCCCGGGCGCACCCTATATGGATAATGGATATATGCATATAAATGAAGCCCCAGGCCTGGGAGTCGATGTAGATGAAAAGGCAGCCGCCAAATATCCTTTACCAAAAAAATTCAATTATAACTGGACCCAGGTGAGGATGAAGGATGGCACACCTATAAGACCTTAAGAACCAAGATTATCTTATAAACCATAAGGATCGTCGATAATATACTGTATAATAAGTGTTTTTAAAACAATACTATATAAAGTATAAAAAGGAATACAAGTATTTGATCCCGCCACCGGCGGGATTCTTTTAAATCCTGGGTTACCATTTGATGATAAAGTCATGAAGAATACCAACAAAGCTTAAAACCATGAAGAAATGCTGGTCACTATTTATTCCACTTATCCTTATGAGCCTGAATTTCCTGGGGTTCATATTGTATGCTCAACCAGCTCGGATTGACTATGATGTTGAAAGATTCCCTGTAATTTCCTACAGCAAAATTGCTGATATCCTGGGGGATGTTTATGTCTTATCAGATCCGCTAAATGATCCTAACGAATTGTTGGCCTACGTCCAGAAAAAGCCGGATTACTTTGGAGAAAATGGAGTTATAACCCTTGCTGCAAAAGATCTTGGTAATTGGATATTGGAAAATAACATTATGGGGCTTGAAGAAGATTGTCTTGCAAAAATTGAAAGACGTCTGATGCGCAATGACATCCCCAGGGAATACGCCTCTCAGTTATTCTCAGGTATCAAAAAGAACAATTTCAACTGTAAAGGGATTGCGAAAGAGCTGATCTGGCTATCTGAAAACCTCCCACATATGGCGGAAGGGGACTTGAAGACTTATCTGTATTCCGGAGCGGATACTCAATTAAAGCCAAATGAAACCATACCGGTATGTGAGGCGATGCAGATCTCTGACCCGGAAATAATAGAGATAATACAAAATGACAAGAATTGTTACCATCAAAAAATTGCTGATCAGATTCAACTTATGGCCTTGATATCAAAAGCAGGTAATAAAACGACAATAGATTAAATCCCTGTTAAATAGCCGCACTTTCTCTTCTTTATATCCTTTCCCTGATCCCGGGGAAAGGATGTTTTCTATCTAACCTGGAATTTAATTTTGTTCTGAGCAATTTTAACAGCCTCATAGGCATTAACAATTCCTCCGGTAGCTGACAAGGATGGGAATTCAACAAGCTCCTTGGTTCCGGGTAAATAAACCTCTCCTTCAAAAGGCTGGGTCGATTCCAGAATCACTTCTTTCACTTCCTTGGCTGAAAGTTCAGGGAAGTATGAAAATAACAAAGCTGCAACACCCGAAACCACTGGTGCAGCCATACTGGTGCCGCTGCTTTCCTTGTATGAATTTTTTGGTAAAGTAGAATACACATATACACCCGGAGCAAACAGATCGACACCGGTTTCGCCGTAGTTGGTGAATTTTGCCGGGAGGCTTTCATTTAAATAACGGCTGTTGGCTCCAACTTCTAAAACATTCCAGGCCTCTTTCTTTCCTTTTATGAATTTCCGTGTAGGATAATTCATCACAATATCTTTATTTTCTCTATCGTTGCCTGCTGCATGCACAATAAGAACCCCTTTTTTTTGAGCATATTTGATGGCCTTTTCAACCACGGCCCTGTCAGGTGAATAATGCTTGCCAAAACTCATGTTAATCACCTTTGCGCCATTGTTAACAGCATAATATATAGCATTGGCCACATCTTTATCCCGCTCATCTCCATTTGGAACAGTCCTTAAAGGAATTATCTTAACATTATCTGCGACCCCACGACCGCCCAGGTCATTATCCCTGTTTGCTGCAATTATACCGGCAACATGTGTTCCGTGGTCTCCCATCATTCCTGAGAAATCATCTACCTGATTATTACCATAATAACGTTCTTTCTTATTTTCATAATCATCATTTACCAATGGCCGGGGATCAAACTCCAGATTATAACCATAGTTCATCTCAAAGAGGTAATGTTCCTCAGTTGGCATCAGTATATTGACCATGGTCTCATAGCCCACACTGTGTCCAAAATAATTCAGCAGTTTCCCTATCTGTGCGGTAGCCTGATTGATGATGGTGTCTTCAGACTCAATAGAATTAACAGCTTCAAGAGTTAAACTGTCTGTATCAAGATAATTTAGGAGGAGTTTATAATATCTCGGGATGTTCGAAATGATTTCTGAATACTTGATGAGGGTTTCCTCAGATTTCTTGCTTTTGTAATCATACTCATCCCTGACCTTAAGCCAGTATTCATATTCCTTGCCGGAACTATTGTTAGTTTGTCCAAATTTAGGTTTAAGCCTTTTATATTCCCTGGTTAATTCATAAGTGTCATAAACTACATTTTCTTCCGGTCCTCCAATAAAATTCCACCCATTCACATCATCTATATAACCATTTTCGTCATCATCAATGCCATTCCCTGGTATTTCATCTTCATTCGTCCAGTAACTTCCTCTTAAGTCTTCATGGTCCAGGTCAAACCCACTATCAATAACCGCGACCAGTATAGTTTTTGAAGGTCGTCCGTGTAGCAATTGATAGGCTTTGTTGAGGCTGACACCCGCATACCCATCATCATTTGGATCCAAATGGATCCATTCCTTGGTATTTAAAGTATCATTTTTATCAGTTAATGACTCTGAATACACTGGATTATCAGAAAAGATAAAAAATACCGTCAATACAGCTAAAGGAAAAAAACTCCTGCACAATACTCTCATCTCAAAATCAACTAGTTAAATGTCGTTTTCATTGAATATACAATATTAAAAATATTTTACGTAAATTTCTTCCGATATGTTCATTAGGATGCAAAATAGTATAACATTTCTAAGCTTTTATTCAAATTTAGTAATCTACGGGTATCTTCCTCTAACAAAATCCTGCATTTCCGATTCCATTCAAGGTTGGTGATAATTGATAATAATATACTATATTCAGGCTCTGATTCAGAATATTTTTTTCAGCTTGCACCGGAAAAATTTCCTGAATCCAGAATTAATTTCTGATTCTTTTGTTTTTTTTATGAGACAATATGGAAGAGAAGCATAAAAACCACAATGAATTCCAATGGGGAAAGATCATCAAAGAACTTGTTCAACCATTTATTGACCTGTTTCATACTTCAAAGGCTCTTTTTGGCCTGAACCTCTCCTACGT
>CBDUCT010000095.1:0-10509 GCA_965365715.1 uncultured Cyclobacteriaceae bacterium
TTTTCCCCTTCTACTAAAAACTTTTGTTCTTGTTTCTGGTATTTCTTTAATTGCAGCGATTTAATATATTTTAACTTTTGCCTCGAAATCATAGATATAGAAGGTTGAAAAGGATCAGTTATTTACTTTTTGTATTTATCATCCACGTATATCTTTCAGGATGTCTTGGAACAAGGTATCTACAGAAAGATGAATATCTGATATATAATCAAAAAATAAAAGGCAATGAGGAAACTTCTAAAGAAAAGCTGACTGAATTTTATAAACAGAAAAAGAACAGAAGGATCCCGCTCCTGAATCTTTCTCCCTGGGTATATTTTTATCAGTGGGGCATGAAATCCTATGACATCGATAAGTTAAATGAAAAGAAAGAACTTACCAGTGCAAAATACGACGAAAAAATAGCCCTTTATAATACTGAAAAGCCTAAAAAGGCAGGCAAGCTAACCGAAAAGAAAACCAAGAAACTGGATAAGATCGATCGAACGATCAATGAGGGTAATTTTTTCATGCGTTTGGGAGAACCATTAGCCATTTATGACGACATCCTGGCCGAAGCCACCGTTGAACAGATCAATACTTATCTGAATACACAGGGGTTTTTTGATGCTGAAACCAAACTTGCCATGCGGGTTGAAAAAAAGCTTGTATTTATTTCCTACCTGATCAATGAAGGGAAACCACATATCATTGATAGTATCATTTACAATACTGGAGATGAAAACATTGACAGCCTGATCTATGCGGCTGCTGAAGAAAGCCTTATAAAAACCGGTGAAAGATATAACCAGGAGAACCTGACGGATGAAAGGGCCAGAATTGAGGAATTATTACAAAATAATGGTTATTACGGTTTCAGCAGGCAGTATATAAACTATGTTGTGGATACTACGGTTGGGGATCATAAAATGGCCATTGAACTGAAAATCCTGAAACCCTCTGCAAATACCAATCACAAGATATATACCATTGATTCAGTGGTTTTCACAACTGATGTTAGCTCCACATCAAGGAACCTGAAAAGATTCCATGAAGTTTATAATGGGATAACCTATAAATACATTGAATATAATTATTCTAAAAAAATTCTCGACCGCAGGGTATTCCTGTATCCGGAACAAAGATTCAGCCGCAGGGATATGCTGGAATCCCAGCGCCAGTTGCTGAACCTGGATAATTTCAAATTTGTAAACATCAACTTTGATACCATTGACAACCGCTTTATTGCCAATATTTTCACCAGTCCGCTTAAGAAATACCAGATGTCCAATGAGGCAGGTGTTAATGTGACCGAAGGACTTCCCGGACCCTTTTATAATCTAACATTGAAAAGCCGGAACGTTTTCAGAGGACTTGAGAATCTCGAGATCTCAGGTACGATCGGATATGAGGGGGTAGCCTCTGCCACAGACAGGTCAGAAGTATACACAAGCCTTGAAGCAGGTGCATTCATGACGCTTATATTTCCTCAATTCCTGTTACCCATAAGTAATAGATATAAATCTAAATTTGGACAATTTAACCCTAAAACAAGTATCGTATCAGGTTTTGCCTATACCAATCGAAACGAATATAAAAGGGCCGGATTCAATGCGTATATTAACTATTCATGGCAAAAAGATCTTGAAAAATTGTTCAACATCCGTATTGCCGATATCAGTCTTATCCGGTCAACAATACAGGATTCCCTATTCCAGGAGGCTCTGGATGAGATCCGTGACCGGGGTAACAATTTCTGGCGAACCTTTACACCATCACTGGTCCTTTCATCCCGTTTCTCAAAAACAATAAACTTTAACCAATATACTTCCTATCTAAGCCGGAAAGCAGCATTCCTGAAATATACAATCGAAGCTGGTGGTTCCATACTGAATGCCTTTAATATCGATTTCGAAGACACATCCGGACTTCAATTATATAAATATGTAAAATTTGTTGCCGACTACCGGAAATATCAGTCCATATCGCCGAAAACCAAAATTGCTTACAGGCTTAGGGCCGGAGTGGCCAAATCTTATGGTGGGAGTGAGGTATTACCTTATGAGAAATATCTATTCGGCGGTGGCAGTAATAGTAACCGGGCCTGGAGACCGAGACGTCTTGGCCCGGGATCTTTTGCGAATATTGATACAACTTATACTGACTCCGGCCCAATCCTGAACTATAACGATAATTTTGAACAGCCCGGGGAAATTCAGCTTGAGGCTAATTTCGAGTTAAGGACGCAGGTTGTCGGATTTTTTCATACAGCTCTTTTTGTGGATGCCGGAAATGTATGGACATTTGAAGATGGACAACGTCCGGGTTCTAGTTTTGATATAAGAAGGTTCTACAAGGAAATTGCGATTGGTGCGGGTGTGGGAGGTCGGTTCGATTTTACCTTTCTGCTTTTAAGGCTTGATGTAGGCTTCAGGATCTATGACCCGGCCCTGCCCCAGGGATACAGATGGTTTACCCAGTACAACACGGATAGCATAACAGGGGTGGATAAAGTAATCTTTAACCTGGCCATTGGATATCCATTCTAAAACTAAAAGAGATTGACAGACCTGCTATATATACATAGACTTTCCAGGTATTAATTAAAAACCTATGATTGAATACTTAAAAAACATTGATGAATCTCTTTTCCTTTTCCTGAACGGATTACACAATGATGTATTTGATTTCCTGATGCACTGGATCACATACCAGGAGACCTGGTATCCTTTTTATCTTATAATTGTGATCTGGATGTTCTGGAAATATAAACAGAAAGCCGTTATCCCTTTTCTCTTTATAATTCTTGCGATTACTATTTCTGATCAGTTCACCTCAAGCTTTATGAAACCCTTCTTTGAACGCTTGAGGCCCTGCCACGATCCCTCTATATCTGATCTTGTACATGTAGTTGATGGATGCGGCGGTCTGTATGGATTTGCATCGTCCCATGCCTCTAATTCCTTTGCCCTCGCGACATTATTATTCCTGTTTTTCAGATCAAAGTTCAAATATACCTTGCTTCTCTTTGTATGGGCTGGTCTTGTAGCATACAGCAGGATCTACGTAGGAGTTCATTTCCCGGGGGATATCATAGTCGGTGGACTCATTGGGTATTTAGTGGGGCTCATCTTATTTATAATTTATTCGAAATTACCTCCAAAATACAAGCTGACAGTTTAAAAATATTTCATCAATAGCCGTAACTTTATCAAATCAAAAAATAAAGATGCTGGAAGATAGTTACAGACACCGGGGATTGAGAAAAAAGCTTGTTCGAATAGTAGAAAGCAAGGGTATTACAGACAAGAATGTTTTAGAAGCGCTCGGTAAAGTGCCCAGGCATTTTTTCTTTGATAAAGCTTTCCTGGAACATGCTTACCAGGATAAAGCATTTCCAATTGGTGAAGGTCAAACCATATCACAACCTTTTACCGTATCCTTTCAAACCCAGTTGCTTGAGATCAAGAAAGGGGATAAAGTTCTTGAAATTGGTACCGGATCAGGGTACCAGGCATGCATTCTGATGGAGATGGGCGCTGAGGTATATACCGTAGAGTATATCAGGAAGTTGTATGAAAGGACTAAAAAATTTCTTCCCACAATGGGATACAAGCCTCATTTTTTTTGTGGTGACGGCACTAAGGGATTGCCCGCTTTTAAACCCTTTGACAAAATTATAATTACTGCCGCAGCCCCTACCCTCCCACAACCACTCATCGATCAACTTCAAATTGGTGGCATTATGGTCGTACCAGTTGGAGACAGCAATCTTCAGAGGATGATAAAAGTCACTAAAAAGTCTGAATCTAAGATTTCGAAGGAATATTTTGACTATTTTAGTTTTGTTCCACTGGTTGGGAAATTTGGGTGGAGGAAATAGTTAAAGAAATGAATATATGATTAATTCGGACTATGGAAGAGAATGAACTGTTTCTAAAATATCTTATAGACGAAAAAATTTATTTTGTTGATCATGAGGATACAGCTGGTGCCAGTGGGTCAGCGGCTAAGGTAAGAACTCCGGAGATTAGGGGTATAGCAGCTAAGGTTGAAAGTGCAGAAGCAGGCAAGGCAATGGAAGAAGGCCATAATGAGGAGGCACATAGGTCGGAGGATAAGGATCATGCAGCTTCAGTAAGTAAGCCGGTTGACGTAGAGGATACAGGAGATGTAAGTAGGTCGGGCGATACAAAGGGGGCCACAAAAGGAAGCATTCCTGTTCAAGGAGAGGATACTACAGTTCTAGGAAGCTCCGGGGATAATAAACGGTACAAAAAGTACCGGGATATTACGGTAATACTTTTGGATTATAATGATCATGCATCAATCCCCCCGGGGCATAAGGATTTCCTGGGCAAAATTCTTCAATCTGTAAATCTGAACCTGGAATCTGTTGAAATGGTATTCAGGGATGAATTCGATAAACTGGATGTGAAGGGTTTTACAGATTGTTCTGTAATTGCTTTTCTAAATCGCATACCAGAAAATATGAATGCCCTGTTTGCAGTTGAACAATACCTGATCAAAATCATTGATGGGAATCAGTTTGTGGCCTGTGATTCTTTAAATGACCTGAGCACTGACAGATCATTGAAAAGAAAATTATGGGAGCAACTGAAAATGATCTATGGGCCCTGAGTACTGCACCAGACTGGTTATGTCAAATAATAGTCATAGTGCTGAGTATCTAAAATCAGATGCTTTTAAGGATTGAATATTCAAGAAGAGTTACAGACAGAAGAACCAGAAAATTTAAAACAATTCGGCAAGTTTGTCCTCCAGCATTTTCCCCCTCAGGTTCTTGGCTATTATATTACCATCCCTGTCCAGGAGAATAGTGGCCGGAATGGCATTTATGTTATATTCCCTTGCGGCTTCTGATTCAAAATATTTAAGGTCCGAGACCTGAACCCAGGTAAGACCATCGTCTTTAATGGCTTTCACCCAGTCTTCGGCTTTTCTATCCAGTGATACACCAAAAATCTCAAAACCCTGATCATGGTATTGCTGGTACAAACGCACCACATTAGGATTCTCTTTACGGCAGGGACCACACCAGGAGGCCCAGAAATCTATTAAAACATAAGATCCTTTGAGCGATGAAAGTTTCACAATGTTCCCATCGGGGTCAGGTAATGAAATATCGGGGGCCGGCGAGCCAACTGCCAGCTTTCTGAGTTTTTCGATCTCTTCAATAAAGTCCCTCTTGATCTTGTAATCTGGAATTTCATTATTAACAACTGTGGCAATACTATCAATAAAGGGGAATTCCTGGTCTTTGTCTAAATAATTCGCCGCCTGCAAAACAGCTAATGAAGAACCCATTTCACGGATCTTAGCCTTAATTAACTCATTGGTACCTGCCTGCATTTCGATAAACTTATCCCTGAGTTCTTCCATTTTTGCATCATCCTTTTCTCTAGAAGCTGCGGCGAATTCAGTATTGAGTTGCTGAGCATCCGCCTGAAATTTCTCCATAATGGAATTCAGTTCGGTTAAATAGGCCATTTCTTCTGAGTTAAGGATCTCAAAAGAGGCGGTAGGATTACTTCCATCTGCATTAACAACTATGGATTTCCCGGTAAACAGTATGTTTACAAACTGAGTCTGATAGAAATTAAGCCGGTAATAACCTGGCTCATAGGGTTTGTAAGTAGAAAAATAACTGCCATCTTCGTTCACTGTCAAGGTATCAACTACATCCAGATACTGGCCGGTATAATGCTCCAGAACTACCTCACCGACACCAACATTGTCAATCTTACCACTTATAGTTACATCATCGGAATTCTTTTTATTAGCCGAAGTACATGACAACAGGCTAAAGAAAATAATGACTGCAGAAAACATTCTCATACTCCTTTACTTTGTTTAGAAATGTAAGTTTACATAAAAAAAATCATTTGAGTGCCTCCCTGAGAAGATCATTGGTGAGTTTAGGATCAGCCTTTCCCCTGGTCCTTTTCATAACCTGACCAACGAACAGGCCGATCAAACCTTTTTTCCCCTTTTTATATTCTTCCACTTTATCCGGAAGTTCCTCCAGGACACTTCGAACAATCTCCTCCAACTGGTCAGAACCAACCCTGGTATCCAATCCTTTTTCTTTAATAAAAGCCTGAATATCCATTTCAGGATCTTTTAGTAAGGCAGGATATACTACTTTCGAAGCTGAATCGTGCGATATAACTTTCTCATCAACCAGCCGAATTATTGTCCCGATTTGAGAGGCTGCGATTGGAAAATCCTTGATAGGGATATTATTATCATTCAACCAGGACTTAACAGGCCCCATGATCCAGTTTGAAGCGGATTTATAATTTTTGGTACCTTCACAAACCCCTTTGAAATATGTGGCCATTTCTTTTGTTTCTGTTAATATGCTGGCATCGTACTCGGGAAGTCCATAATCATGTATTAAGGAACTTGTAAGTTCCTTTGGTAATACCGGCATATGCTCTCTTATACTTTCCAGCCACTCTTCGGACACCAGAACAGGACTCAGATCAGGATCAGGGAAATAGCGATAATCATTCAGTTCTTCTTTGGTCCGCATTCCATACGTTTTTCCATTGCCGGCATTAAATGTTCTCGTCTCGGAAATAATCTTTTTCCCTAGTTCCAGGTCGTTTATCTGCCGCTTTATTTCATAATCAATGGCTTTCTGAACATTTCGAATAGAATTCATGTTCTTGATCTCCACCTTTTTTCCCAGCTGAGGGTCATCCGCTCTTCTTACAGAAACGTTGGCATCGCATCTTAAGGATCCCTCTTCCATATTGCCATCACAGATCTCCAGGTATTGAACTATTTTTCGCACTTCAGCCAGAACCAAACCTGCTTCTTCTGCGGAATGGATATCCGGCTCGGTTACGATCTCGATCAAAGGTACCCCTGCCCGGTTGAGGTCGACAAGGGTGTCAGCCCCTTCCTGATGCATCGATTTACCGGCATCTTCCTCGATATGCACTCTGTTCAATATGACCGACCGTTTCTCTCCATCCGATTTCTTTATTTCAATAGATCCCCCGATACATACCGGCGTTTTGTCCTGGGTAAGCTGATATCCTTTCGGAAGGTCCGGATAAAAATAATTCTTCCTGTCAAAGATCATAGACCGGCTTATCTCACTGCCACAGGCAAACCCCATCTTTATCCCAAATTCGATAGCTTTTTTATTGGCTTTAGGTAAAATGCCGGGATGGCCCAATGTTATCGTGCTTATTTGCGTATTCGGATCAGCTCCAAATCGCGTGGAGTCAGCAGCAAACATTTTACTCTGTGTGGATAATTGAGCATGGATCTCTAAACCAATAACCGGAATATACACTTTTGACTATTTAATATATTTTCAACAAAAATATAAATTAGATGATAAATTTAAATATTAAGGATGGTAATGTTTTAAATTTACAAGTAAGAAGGTGCTTTTTTTATTACATTTTTAATTCCAGAAGCATCCTTACCCCCTGCTGTGGCATAAAAAGGCTGGCCTCCACCTCCTCCTTTGATTTCTTTAGCCAGATCCTTTATAATTACATTCGCATCAAGTCCTTTATCCTTTACAAGGTTTTCTGAGATCATAACTGAAATAAGTGGTTTCCCATTGATATCTGCAGCCAGCACCAGAAAAAGATCATCGACCTGGTCTTTTAGCTGGAATGAAAGCCTCTTAAGGGTCATGGCATCCGGCGCATTGATTTTTTCGGCAATCAAATGAACCCCATTTACCTCTTTAACCTTATTTATCAATTCTCCCTTTAGCGAAGATGCTTTTTCAGCTTTTATCTTTTCGAGATCTTTCTGAAGGACATTACGTTCTTCTATCAATTGTATCACCGCTTTCTCAACATCAGCGGGGTATTTTAACGACTCCTGAACAGAATGTAGCAATTTCAACTTCTCATCAATGTATTTCTCGGCATTAAAGCCGGTAAAGGCCTCAATTCTTCTGACACCAGCTGCAATTGAACTTTCTGTTATAATTTTGAAGATCCCTATTTTCCCGGTGGCTGGGACATGGGTGCCTCCGCAGAGTTCTACAGAGTATTTAGGATCGAAAGTTATAACACGGACGGTATCACCATATTTTTCTCCAAAAAGGGCCATGGCCCCCATACCCTTGGCTTCTTCAATAGGAACGCCCCGTTTTTCATCCAGTGATACATTCTCCCTTATCTTCTCATTCACTATCCTTTCAACATCATCTATCTCTTCCTGAGTCATTTTAGCGTAATGGGAAAAGTCAAATCGCAATTCATGCTCATTTACAAGGGAACCCCTCTGTTGAACGTGATCCCCCAGTACCTTTCTCAAGGCGGCATGCATCAGGTGCGTGGCACTATGATTGTTCTCAGTTGCCCTTCTTTTATTTTCATTGACCACACAGGTAAATACAGCATTAAGTTCTTCAGGCAATTTCTCAGTAATCTGTATGGTCAGTTCATTTTCCTTTTTAGTATCGATAATATATACCCTGTTGCCATTCGACTGAATATAACCGCGGTCACCAACCTGTCCCCCGCTTTCGGCATAAAACGGTGTTTTCTCAAGAACAATCTGATATTGAGTGGATTTTTTAGTTTTAACCTCCCTGTATCTTGCAATCTGGCTTTCCGCTACCAGTTGTTCATAACCCAGGAATTCAGATTTCTCAATGTCCTTGAGAATGATCCAATCCCCTGATTCCTGTTCGGCCGCTTTTTTTGACCTGGTTTTCTGAACCTCCATAGCTTTAATAAAACCTTCCTCATCTATCTCAATTCCATTTTCACGTGCAATTAAAGCGGTCAGGTCCACTGGGAAACCAAATGTATCATACAGCTCAAAAACAACATCTCCGGGAATAACTTTCCCTTTCAGGTTCTTCTTAATATTCTCGAATCTTTTGAGACCAATTTCCAGGGTTCTGAGAAAGGCTGATTCTTCCTCATAAATTACCTTACTGATAAATTCTTTCTGAGCCTTTATCTCGGGAAATATACTTTCAAATTGTTCTGCAAGCACATCCAGAAGTGTATAAATATGTGGTTCAACAAAATTTAAAAAAGTAAATCCATAACGTACTGCCCGTCTAAGGATCCTTCTGATGACATATCCGGCCTTATTGTTGGAAGGCAGTTGGCCGTCGGCAATAGCAAAAGCCACAGCTCTGACATGATCTGCAATTACCCTCAAAGCGATATCGGTTTTCTCGTCCTTACCATAGGTTGTATTGGCATTCCTGGCTATATGCCGGATCAAAGGTTGAAAAACATCAGTATCATAATTCGACTTTTTACCCTGGACAGCCATTGCCAGCCGTTCGAATCCCATACCTGTATCAATATGCTTCTGCGGCAGGTTTTCAAGGTCTCCACTTGCCAGACGGTTGAACTGTATAAATACAAGATTCCATACTTCAACAACCAGTGGATGATCATTATTAACCAGGTCACGCCCCGGGATCTTTTTAATCTCTGATTCAGGCCTCAGGTCGATATGGATCTCCGAACACGGACCGCATGGGCCTGTATCGCCCATTTCCCAGAAATTATCCTTTTTTGAGCCAAAAAGGATACGATCCTCCGGAATAATCTCTTTCCAGTATGAAAAGGCTTCTTCGTCCTTATCCAGGCCGTCAGAAGGATCTCCTCCAAAAACGGAGGCATACATCCTGTCAGCGGGAAGCCCGTATCCCTTGGTAAGTAGTTCCCAGGCCCACTGAATGGCTTCTTTTTTAAAATAATCCCCAAATGACCAGTTCCCCAGCATCTCGAACATAGTATGATGGTAGGTGTCAATTCCTACCTCTTCAAGATCATTATGCTTCCCGGAAACCCGCAAACACTTCTGGGTATCGGCTATCCGCTCGGATTTAGGGCTCTTATTACCAAGAAATATGTCCTTGAACTGATTCATTCCCGCATTGGTAAACATCAAGGTTGGATCGTCTTTTACGACCAATGGTGCAGAAGGCACGATCAGGTGCTCCTTGCCCCGGAAAAAGTCTAAAAATACTTGTCTTATTTCGCTGGAATTCATACTTTAAGTAATTGTATAAAATTTTTTTAACCTATTTTATGCAAATTTTTTTAAATTGCTTACAATAAAAGGGCTACTTTTGCTGTCTTTATAGTATATATGTAAAGAATCAACAAAACTAAGCTTTTATTGCTTATTTAGATTATTATGGCTCGTATAAAATATTATTATGATACTGAATCTTGTAAATATGAAAGGATAAAAGTCTCAACCTGGGACATTATCCTGAATTTACTTGGCTTCTTTTCAGTATCATTCATTATTTCTGTTATCATCGTTGTATTGTTCAGCACCTATTTCGAATCTCCGAAAGAGATGTTGCTTAAGAAAGAAAACCAGGAATTGAAGATCTATTATGACCTGTTGGAGAAAGAACTGGGAAATCTCGATGGCATGATGGCAGCACTGCAAAAGAGGGATGATAATGTTTATCGTGTGATCTTTGAAGCAGACCCTATCCCGGAATCCATCAGGCAGGCCGGTACCGGTGGATCTGAGAAGTAT
>CBDUCT010000096.1:0-10473 GCA_965365715.1 uncultured Cyclobacteriaceae bacterium
CTCAAGATAAGATGCTAATTCTAATGTCCAGTACATAATAATTCTTTAATAAACTTTCCTATTTGTAAAGGCGTGCAAATATAAAATCCTTTTTTTTTATAAAAACAAATTGTACAATAAATTCTTCTAAATATTTTTTTGATATACTGAATTTAGCCCAAATTGATTTCAAAAGGCAGTTCAGATATCAAAATGAATACTAAAAGCCCGACCTTTTATACCAATTATTCAGAAAGAACAAATAAGGTAACCCATTAAATGTCGAAGAAGTTAAAAAAATGCCTTATTTTTAATTTCTCCATCCCATTTCGTTTCATCTTAAATAATTTATTCGTTATTTATGAATCTTTAGATCCTGTAAACACACATGCAAAAACACTTAACAAGAATCCCGATTGAAATGGTATTGATTTTAGTATTTTTTCAATTGCATATCGTTGATTCAAGGGGCAATGAAACCAACCAAACTTCTATCTTTAACATCGAATCGGTTGTTGAAATGTCTATCCTGGCGGATATCAGTTATCTTATCAATAACAGGGAAGTTAAGAAACTTCCTGCAAAGGTGGTATTTAGTTTCGATAACAAAAATCTGGAATTTAAAGGAACAGTTGAAGTAAGGGGTAATTTCAGGAGAAATCCAAACAACTGCGATTTTCCTCCCCTCCGACTCAGGTTCGACGACTCAGAGATAAAGGGAACAATATTAAACGGTAATCACAATTTGAAGATTGTAACACATTGCAAGAATAAGTCAAATCAGTTCATTCAGTATATGGCAAAAGAATATACCACTTACAAAATTTTTAATATCCTCAGCGCCTACAGCCTCAAAGTAAAAATGGTAAACATCACCTATATTGATGAACAAAATGATTTCAAACCTATCCACAATGAAGCTTTTCTAATAGAGGATATAGATAATCTTGCGGATAACCACAATATGAAAGAATATGATGAAAAGCTTTATGAAAAAGATGTAGATCAGGATATCCTGCTTCAACTTTCTGTATTTCAATTTATGATCGGGAACACAGACTGGATCATTCCATTAGCAAAAAACCTGAAATTTATCACTGATGGCGAAAGGTATATCCCGGTTCCCTATGATTTTGATTATACAGCTATAGTTGGTACAGATTACAGCATAGGAAGCTCTACCTCCATTCTTCAACCACCAGTAAGGAAATTCAAAGGTCCGTGTTATGACTCAGACGACCTTCAGGCTGTATTTGAGCAATTCCGGGATAAACAGGAATCCATTTTGAATCTAATATCCGCTTCCCGTCATCTAAAATCCAGCTCTGCGAAAAATATGAAAAATTATATTGATGAGTTTTATGACATCATTGATTCTAAGAATAAAATAGCCGAATACTTCCAAATCAATTGCGAATAATTAAGATTATAAAACCATTTTGATTTGCACTATTGTGAAAAAAATACAAAATTTATGACTTAATAGAGTCTATATTTAATGAAGCGGATTTTTCAACTGGCAGCTTTTCTGATTTTACTATATCCACTCAAAAATGCATTATTGGGTCAGGAAGTAATAGACAGCCTTGAGTCGGCCTTGTTGATTGTGGAAGATGACCAGGAAAAGCTTGAAATATATGAAGGGCTCATCAGAGGATTAGCACAGCAAAACCCGGTTAAAGCAGTTCAGTATGCTGAGGATGCCCTCGAGCTTGTTCAGGAATTCCCTGACAGTGTTTTATTGCCTGATCTTCATAATGCCGTTGGAATTGCCCATTATTATAAAGGTAATCTGCTGATATCCATTGAATATTTCCTCAAAGCCAGGGTTGGGTATGAACTACTGGGCCGGGATGATAAAGCAGCTAATACATTAAACAACATCGGTGTAACTTATGAAGAAATTGAGAATTACGAAAAGTCCAAGGAGTTTTACTTTGAAAGCCTGAAAGTTCATAAAAGACTTAACAACCTGGAGATACAAACTGCTGTCTATAACAATATCGGATCCACTTTCGAAGCTTTGGACCAGCTTGATTCGGCAGAATATTATTATAATAAATCGCTTGAACTGGCCAGGGATAACAATCCCGACGAGAACATGGCAAACGCCCTTGGTAACCTGGGGAATGTTTATTATAAAAGAGAGGAATATACCAAAGCACTGGACTATCAGAGAAGGGCGCTTAGTTATGACCTGAAGAATAATAATATAATCGGCCTGGTAGAAACATACAGTTCTATGGGATTGATCTACCTGGGATTGAACAATTATAACAGGGCCTATGAATCCTTCAATAAAGCACTGTCAATATGTAAAGAACATGACCTCAAAAGCAGGGAAGCTGAACTTTACGAGAATTTCAGCGACTATTATGAAAAATTAGGCGATTTTCAGAATGCTTACATCTTCTATTTGAAACATACACAACTAAAAGACAGTATCTTTACCCTGGAGATGAGGAAGCAGATTGAGGACCTGCAGTTGAGTTATCAGGCTAATAGAAGAGAGCAGGAGATTGCTCTGCTCAATGAAAGAAACAACCTCAAAGACACACAACTTCAGCTGCAAACAACCAAAACACGACTACTACTCGTTTTTACCATATTTACTGTATTTGTACTGGGATTATTGATCCTTAATGTAAGGGTAAAGGGCAAAGCCAATGCCTTATTGCAAAAACAGAATGAAAAAATACAGCAGCAGAATCAGGAATTGGAAGACAGAAGCATCAAACTTGAAGAGCTTTCCCATGAAAAAGATAATTTTATTAATGTTGTCGCCCATGATCTGAAATCACCGCTAAATAATATCACCGGATTGGCAAACCTGATCAGGATCAACGGAAAATTAAGTGAAGAGCAATTGCATTATCTGAATTTACTGGACCAGGTATCCATTGAATCGAAAAATCTGGTTTCTAATCTTTTAGACCTTAACAAACTAGAATTGGGCCTTTTTGAACAGCAAATTGAAGATTTTGAAGTTAAGGATACGATTGATAAGATAATCCATAATTATGAAAAAGCTGCTTCTGAGAAAAATATAGTTTTGAAAAAAAGCTGTCCCGGGAATATTTCGATCAGAAATAACCGAGAATTTATCGAAAGGATTCTGGACAACCTGGTCTCGAATGCGATTAAATTCTCCCCGAATAACAAAGAGGTGTTTATTTCCTGCGACTATAATTATCAGTTTTTGGTCTTATCGGTCAAGGACGAAGGACCTGGTATCAGCAAAAAAGAACAGCAGGATCTGTTCAAGAAATTTATTAAACTCTCACCCCGGCCAACGGGTGGCGAGAGCTCAACCGGATTAGGATTGGCCATAGTTAAGTTGCTGGTCGACAAACTGGAAGGAGAGATTGAAGTGCTTTCAAAGGAAAAGAAAGGTACCGAGATCAGAATAAAATTCCCGGCATCATTTTCATCGGATCTTTAATCCGGCCAAATTCTTTATCAACTCAAATGGAAATCTTTTCTCAATACAGATGGAGCAATTAAGTCTTTTGGATCTGAATAAAAAAATTAAGGATTGTCTCAAAAACAATCTGGAAGATTCCTATTGGGTTGTTTCTGAAATTGGTGAAATGAGATTTAACCAGAAGGGGCATTGTTACCTGGAACTGGTAGAAAAGAGGGATGATGAAATACTGGCTAAAAACAAAGCCACGATCTGGTCTTATACGTACAGGAACCTCTCAGGATGGTTTGAATCATTGACAGGCCAGACTTTAAAGCCAGGATTGAAGATCTTGTCAAATGTGGTTGTAAGCCATCATGAAGTGTATGGTTTGAGCCTGAATATAAAAGATATTGATGCGAGCTATACCTTGGGAGAAAGGGCAAAGAAGAGGTTGGAGATATTGAACAGGTTAAAGGAAGATGGCATCACTGAAATGAATAAGGACTTACCTTTACCTATTGTCCCTCAGAGGATAGCCATTATTGCATCATCTACATCAGCAGGTTATCTGGACTTTATCACTCAAATTGAGAATAACTCAGCAGGTTATGCATTCAGGATTACGCATTTTCAGGCTATCATTCAGGGATCAGAGGCAGAAGAATCTATAATCAAGGCTATTCTTGATGTGAATGCCAATATAGAGCGTTATGATCTGCTGGTGATAATAAGAGGTGGTGGTGCTACCCTGGATCTTGAGTGTTTCGATACCTACGGTCTTGCAAGTCATATTGCCCAATTCCCCATCCCGGTCATTACGGGTATAGGTCATGAACGAGATGAAACTATTGCTGACATTGTAGCAAATACAAGTTTAAAGACACCTACTGCAGTGGCAGAATTCCTGATCAGTGGAATAAAAGATTTTGAAGATTCTATTGATTCCCATTATGCTGAAATTTATGAATATGTAAAAAACACACTTAAGGAAAACCGGACTCATCTTGAATATCTATCGAAACATATAAGATATACTTCAGAGAATACGTTGAAATCTCATTCAGCTAAACTATCAGCGTTGACAAGTGGTATTCAAAGCGCTGCTAATGGAAGGAAAAAAGTACTTGAGACTATGGTTCAGAATTATATTCAATCGATAAAACTGAATACCATTCGATATCTGGACCTCAAAAATAAAGACCTTAAAAATATCTCGTCCAGTATAGGAATCCTGGATCCCAAAAGTGTATTGAAAAGAGGCTACAGCATTGTTCGTAAAGGGAATAAGATCATAAAGTCCGCCCGGGATCTGAAAGAAGGGGATTTAATAGAAAGTGAATTTAAAGACGGAAGAAAATCAAGCAAAATTTTAAACTAATTATGGCAAAAAATGATCTGAGTTATAAGAAGGCAATGGATGAACTTGAAGCCATTGTGAAGAAAATTGAGCAGAATGAACCTGATGTCGATGAATTGAATGACATGGTGGTACGCGCTGTAGAACTGGTAAAATACTGTAAAACGAAACTTAAGACTACTGAAGACCAAATAAACAGTAACCTGGAGGAACTTGATTAATTGCTCGCCAGGTTATTGAAAATAGTGTTGATCAGGTAAAGAACCAGGCTGAATCCTAATGCCCACCAGAATCCTTCTACATAAAATCCCGGAATAACGGCGCTCGCCAGCAGGATGATCACTGCATTGATCACCAGTAAAAAGAGGCCCAATGTGAAAACCGTTATAGGAATTGTTATGATAACCAGTAGAGGTTTTATGGTAACATTGAACAGCGCCAGAACACCGGCAACAAGCAATGCCCAGAAAAAATTTGTTACTTCAACACCTGGAAGCAGGTAAGCCGTTACCAACACCGCCAGGGCTGTTAATAAAAGACGTACGAAGAAATTATTTGAACCATTCTGCATATTTTATATAATTATTTGCTGTTTTTTCAAATACTTCACCAAGTTCCCGCCCAACTTTTTTTATTTTTTTTGCAGGTTTCCCGGCATATACATAACCTGCTTCCACTTGGGTACCGGACAACACGACTGCTCCTGCGGCTACAATGGATCCGGTTTCCACAACCGCATGATCCATAACCACTGCACCCATCCCTATTAAGACCTTATCCTCAATGGTACAACCATGAACAACAGCGTTGTGCGCTATGGAAACCTTACTGCCTATTACTGTGGGCGCTTTTTGATAGGTGCAGTGAATTACAGCACCATCCTGTATATTTGTTTTATCTCCGATTTTTATAAAATGAACGTCCCCTCTAACCACCGCGTTGAACCATACACTACAGTAATCTCCCATTTCCACCTCTCCCACAATGGTGGAATTTTCTGCCAGGAAACAATTGTTCCCAAATTTAGGATGAATGCCCTTTACAGGAAGAATTAGTGCCATTTTATTGGTTTTTTCAAAAATAGGCAATATTTAACCTAAACTTTTTAAACTTAAAACATATTTTTGCGTCTTGAAAGCTATGATGGTAAAATTGAATATACTGTTTCGAAACTTTATTTATTTAGTGACATTTTTATCTGTTGCTGGCTGTATGCAGGAACCAAAAAGTGACAATGCAGTTATTAAAGAAGCATTACCTGTTGAAGAAAAGAACGTTGGGGTTGAATATAAGATCGATACGAGCAATAGTCTGGTCACCTGGGTTGGCACAAAGCCTACGGGACGACATAATGGTTTAATTAGAATAAGTTCAGGATCCATTACTATTCTTGAAGAAGATACTGACCGTAGAATTAAACAATTCAACATCAATAATGCCAAAATCATAATTGATATGGAATCGGTCAAGGTCCTTGATCTGGTGGACGATCCCCTGCAACGTGATAAACTGGAAAATCATCTGCGTTCGGAAGATTTTTTTGATACAAAAACATATGAAACTGCCGAATTTGAACTTATTTCATTCGAAACTATCGAAGAGGACTCTTTAGTTAGAGAGGAAAACAAGTATACTATTATAGATCCGACACATACCATGAATGGGAATTTGACGATCAAAGGGAAAACATTCAATATTGAAGTACCTGTGAAAGCGGATTACAGAAATCTAAAATTCGAAGCTTCAGCGAAATTCAATATTGACAGAACAATTTGGAATATCACCTATAAAGATGAAAACGATCCGGTTGCCCGGGCCACGGATGGTTTTATTCACAATATAGTGAATGTAGGATTCGAAATCATTGCCAGACCCGGGTCAAGCATGGAATAAGTTAATATTTTGACCCGAAATCAGAAATATTTCCAGGTAAGTAATCTTTTTGAGATCATTCCGGGGATATTGCATTGGATTTATCAGCACAAGTATTTTTCCTTTTTCAACGGGAACCAATATGATTTACCCTATGATCCATTTAAAACTTTTGCAGCTGCGGGTTCAATCAAAACAATCATCCCGGATTCCGATGATCCCTTTATTGATCTGAAAAAATTTTACGGTGTTCAGAATGACTGGATAATAGGCCAGTTAAATTATGATCTGAAAAATAACCTTGAGCATCTGACAAGTAATAATGAAGACCGGCTGAATTCAGATCTTATGCATTTTTTCGTGCCTGAGACTTTAATTTTTATCCAAAACCAGGGTTTATTTATATCTACTGTTCATGATCCGGGAAAGATTTTCGATGAAATTTCAAGTTTCGAAATTCCTGCTCGTGTTGAGACTTTACTGCACATAGAATGTGATACTTTAAAAAAAGAATATATTGAAGCCGTCAGATCGATAAAAAGGCAGATCATCAATGGGGATTTTTACGAATTGAATTATTGTATGGAGTTTTTTGCTAAAATTAAAAACATAAACCATGCATACATCTACCAACAATTAAATAAGATTTCACCGATGCCCTTTTCCGTATTTATGGGATTGGATGGACAATACATTATGTCGGCCTCGCCTGAAAGGTTTCTTAAAAAAGCCGGAAGGAATATCATTGCACAACCTATTAAAGGCACCATGAAACGGGATGCGAATCCTGTGACAGATGATGAATTAAAGCAACAACTGAGGCATAGCGAAAAAGAGATCGCTGAAAATATGATGATTGTCGATTTGATGAGGAACGATCTGGCAAAAAGTGCTGAGCCGGGAAGCATAATGGTGCCTGAAATGTTTGAAATTTATTCCTACAATCATATTCATCAAATGATTTCCACTGTAACAGCCCGGCTTCGCCCTGAAGTTCATCCAGTTGATGCGATCAGGAATGCTTTCCCAATGGGAAGCATGACCGGCGCTCCTAAAATAAGGGTAATGGAAGCTATAGAAAACTATGAAAAAAGCAAAAGGGGTATCTTCAGTGGTTCAGCAGGATATATAACCCCGGAAGGGGACTTTGATTTTAATGTATTGATCCGCAGTATTTTTTACAGTGCGAAAACCGGATATTTAAAATTCAGCGCCGGAAGTGCGATTACCTACGATGCCGATCCGGAATACGAATACCACGAGTGTATCCTGAAAACCAGGAGTATGCGTGAAGCACTTGGTATTTCCTGAAAAAACGTTACGCCTGAAGGGCCGGGAATCACCTTTTCTGCCATGGAACTCCACCGCTTTTCTGTATATGACCTTGCAGTTCTTTACGAAGCCGGATAAAATCGCTGGATATCTCCGGGTCTAAAGGAGCCTGTTCCATAGGATCATCTTTTAAATTATAATATTGGTATGGTTCGAAGGCCGAATTCTGGAGCATTTTATACGGGCCATATCGGGCAGCATAGTAAGACTGCCCATTATATTTCTGCCCCCCCTCCCTTCGGACCCAGAACACAAAACGATTGTCAGTAATCTGTGGCTTCCCGAGTATAGTAGGAGACACATCCACACCATCCACGTCATGATTCAGATCTGCCCCGGCTATTTTACAAAAGCTGGGGAAAAGATCCATCAGTAATGCCATAGTCTCAGTTTGACTGCCCGGCTGAATTTTCCCTTTCCAAAAGGCCAGAGCCGGGACCTTGATGCCTCCTTCGAACATTTGCTGTTTCCCTCCACGAAGGGCTCCATTGCTTTGCGCATGTGGGATGGATCCCCCATTATCTGAGGTAAAGACCACAAGGGTGTTTTCTACTAGACCGGTTTCATCAAGGCATTTCATGATCTTGCCAATACTGTGATCCAAGTGTTCGATGAACGCTACATTTTTAGCCCGTTTTGAATCTATTGATTTCTCCCGCGCCACCACCTTCTTCAAGTATTCTTCAGGAGGTTGAATTGGGAAATGCGGTGCATTATAAGCCAGGTAAAGGAAAAAGGGTTGCTTATCGTTCTCTCTCTCCTTCATATATTCAATGGTCCAGTCGGTAAAGAGATCCGTAGCATGTCCTTTTGGATTAATAACCTCCTGATTAAACCTCATCCAGTTTACCCCACCCCGTAAATGTGTCCAGTAATCATCCATCATATCGCCGAGAAAACCCTTAAAATAATCAAATCCTCTGCTGTTTGGGATATTAGGTTCCTCAAATCCCAGATGCCACTTACCGATTATAGCTGTTTGATATCCCTTTTTTTTCAAAACTTCCGGTAGCAGGACAGCTTCAGGGTCAAGATAACCCCAGGAATTGTCTTCAAATTGTCTTATCACCCCAGGCACACCTACCATGTCAGGATATTTACCAGTTAGTAAAGAGGCCCTGCTGGGGGAACATACCGGACAATTGGCATAAAAGTTTTTAAAAGTAATGCCCTGTTCACCCAAACGGTCAATATTTGGTGTTAAAAGGTCTGTGGCACCCTGGCAGGATAGATCACCGTATCCCAGGTCATCAACCAGTATGCATATTATATTCGGAGGAGGATTTTTCTTTGGCTGACCTTTGACTGAATGAATATTAACATTTACCAGAAAAGACAATAGAATGAATAAAAATATCTGTTTCATTTTGATTATTTCCATGAACTTAATAACACCCTAAAATATCGATTTTATTTACAAACGATGGTATTGATAATAAAACTCACATATTTTTTTCTATGGACCAGGTATTGACACAAACAAACTTCGATATGGAGGTCCCTGAAAAATCTCTATTCATGGATAATTCAATTTCTATCCCATGGCCAGGGTTTCACTTTTGCTTCCAAAGCCCAATCCTCCCATAAAGAAGACATTTCTTTAACCCGTTCCGGATACTGATCAGCCAGATCGTTCATTTCACTCCGGTCTGTTTCGAGGTTATATAGCTCCCACTGGTCCATATCTTCCGCTGTGAATCTCAAATTACGTTTAACCTGGCTCACCAATTTCCATTTACCTTTCCGGATGGCACGATTCCCTTCATGTTCCCAGAAAATTGGTGAATTTCTGTTCAAATCTTCTCCCATAAATGCAGGCAGAAGACTAATCCCTTGCATTGGAACAATTTGTTTCCCATTGAACTGATCGGGATATTTTGCAGAAGCTACATCAACACAAGTGGCCATAATATCTATCAAATGCCCTGGTTCATGGATCATCTGATCCTGAAGCTTAATCTTATACGGCCAGTGTACAATTAAGGGTGTTGCTATTCCGCCTTCATGTACCCAGTGTTTATACATGCGAAAAGGGGTATTTGATACATTAGCCCATGGCCGGCTATAACTCTGGTAGGTTATCTCCGGACCAGGCATCAGGTCCTGATAGTTATTCCCTAACTTAACGGAATCTCCTGACCTTGTTACTCTGGGAATAAATATTCCTTTCCAATATTCTGTCAAGGTCTCCGCACAGCCCCCGTTATCTGCCAGGAACATTATAAGTGTGTTATCCAGCTTATCCTGTTCTTTAAGGCTATGTACAATCTTTCCAATTCCCTGATCCATACGATCTACCTGTGCTGCATATACAGCCATGCGATAAACCTGAAGTGTTTTATTATCAATTGAATCCCAGGATGGTACCATTGTATCCCTGTCAGATAAACGCCAATCCTCATTAATCAATCCCAATTGTATCATCCTGGTCATACGCTCCTTCCTGATCGCATCCCATCCCACATCATATCTTCCCAGATATTTGTTAATATCCTCCTCAAGTGCATGTACTGGCCAGTGAGGTGCA
>CBDUCT010000097.1:0-10361 GCA_965365715.1 uncultured Cyclobacteriaceae bacterium
ACAGGCTTCAATTTCATCTTCTGCGTCATATAGCAGTTCCCTCTCCATTTCCCGTTGTTCAGGAGATAGATCATCCTCGTATCCAAAATATGTTAGATTCGGCATATATTCTAAAGCCCGATCAATATCATTCCAGCTATACTGGTGACCTTCTCAAACAACCCGATCATAAGAAATAATCCTATAATTAGCAGCCCCCAGGCATTCAAAATATCGACAGCTTTTAAAACTGATGGATTCGAGGCCAATTCATAAAAGAAACCGGCAAAAATTCCCTTAGAATCCATTAGATATGCCAGTGAGGTCCAGTTTGGATTTAGTAATTTCGATAGTCCTTCGTAAAATATATGCCATCCAACCACTACTCTTAATATCACCAGTACTGAAAGTTGTTTATTCGAATATGACAATGTATTGAATCCGGAAAGCTCGTTTTTCATAACAATTCCTTTAGACAAAAAAATAGAGAAATATAATCACACAAATATAATCTCTTTTTATGTTGAGATTAACGCAGAAAGACGATTTTAGGGTTTAATAATCATTTTTATAATGCTGGTTTTATAACTAAAATATTTATTTAAACAAGAGTTTTATTTCACACAGAACCTAAATTTGACCATTATATTTATTTGCCGGTCCTTTTGACAGAAATGCTAATGAGGTATTGGATTCGATTCGATCTGAGTTAATAAAACCTGTCCCACTCCGCACACAAGTGTTCGGATAAGAACAGAAGGACAGGCACATTTAATATATAAATAGCTGAATTACAGCAGCTTAATTTTAATGGTACTGAAATTGCTATAAAATCAAAGAGTTATTGTGGCCACACGAAGCTCCTGCTGAATATTGAAGATATGAAAAGAATAGAATTCAAGTCAATAAAAAAATATTTCAATGTGCAGAAAATTGCCGCACTGTTTTTTGTACTCCTGATCCTTACAGCATATCATATAACCATCGGGCATAACAATCCCATAGAAACCCAGAAAAAAAAGATAGTCAATATGGTCAATAACCAACAGGAAGAGAGTATCACTACAATGGCCATTACCTCCCTGCCTTTCTGGCTGGCATTGACTGATAAGTTAACCAATGAAGATCGATAAAAGATCCATGCCTTGATTAATACCCGCAAAAACCCTCCTGCCATTCAACTTTTTTCTCTTTTTTTACATCCTATAGAAAGATAGACTTCAAGCAAATTCATATTTACCTCTGAAAACATGTTTAAAAACCTGATTAAAATATCCCTTAGAAACATAAAAAAAGAAAAGGGCTACAGTTTTATAAATATTCTTGGCCTGATAATTGGCATAACCTCCTGCCTTTTTCTGGTTTTATATATCATTGACGAATTAAGTTATGATAATTTTCATGTCGAAGGTGACCATGTATACAGAGTGGTAACCAATATTACTGAGGTAGACAACGAATTTACATGGGCTGTAGCACAAACTCCGTTTGCCCCTACGGTTAAGAAAGATTATCCTGAAGTTGAGAAATATGCCCGTCTGTCGGGAACAGGCCGGATGATGTTTGAAAAAGGGTCTGAAAACATGTATGAAGAAGATTTTGCCTATGCCGACTCAGCCACCTTTGAATTATTTACCTTTAAATTTATTCAGGGTGATCCAAAAACATGTCTTTATGAACCCAATTCAATAGTTCTCACAAAAGATATCGCTATAAAATATTTCAATGATACCGATGTAGTCGGTGAAACACTTATCGGGGAGAACATTTCCCTGAAGGTTACGGGTGTTATTGAGAATATTCCTAAAAACACACATATCAATTCAATAGATGCATTTATTTCCTGGAGCACCCTTCAGGACTTCCGGAGAGAAGGAAATTGGGGAAATTTTGGAGTTCGAACCTATATATACTGTCCAAACCTGACAGATCCGGTTGCTTTCCAGGAAAAACTTCATGAGGTGTATGATAATTATTGTGCTGAAATCTTCGCGGATCTGGGTATTGACTTCAATTATATATTACAGAATATAAAGGATATACATCTCTATTCGAAAATAGGCGATGAAGCGGAATCGGGGGGTGATATTGCCTATGTTTATATTTTTTCAGCAGTTGCATTCTTCATACTTCTTATCGCCAGTATAAATTATATGAACCTGTCGACGGCAAGGTCAATGAAGCGGGCACGTGAGGTTGGCATCCGGAAGGTGATGGGTTCACACAGAAGGCAGATCATCATTCAATTCCTAACTGAGTCGATGATCTATACCCTGATCTCCTTATTGATCAGTGTAATTCTTGTTCTGGCGCTGATCCCGTTTTACAACGATCTCATGGATAAGGCCATTTCACCTGAGATTTTACTGAATCCGGTTATCCTCATATCTCTTTTGGGCATCGTAGTATTCGTCGCTATTCTGAGTGGTTCATATCCTTCCTTTTTCCTTTCTTCCTTTAAGCCTGTTGATGTATTGAAAATTAACAGCGGAAGTAAGGGAGGAAGTTCTGTTGTCAGGAAATTCCTTGTGATTTTGCAGTTTGGCATATCGGTAACTATGATCATCAGTACATGGATCGTATATGACCAGTTGAACTACTTGCGGGAGAAAGACCTTGGATTCGATAAGGACAAGATCATCAGGATAGGCATGTTCAATCAGGATATGAGAGATAAGTTTGAGGTGCTGAGAAATGAATTAAAAAAATCAAATTCTATCGTGGAGGTAGGATCAGCCACAACTTCTCCAGGCTATGGGATTGGCAAGAACCTTATCAATGTGGAGAATGATGAAGGTGAGATGGTTGAAAGAGGTATTGATCTTTACGGTATTGATTACGATTATATTCCCACCCTTGGCTTTGAGGTCCTTGAAGGAAGGAATTTCTCAAGGGAGGTCACCTCAGATACCTCCCAGGCAGTGATCGTTACCGAATCAATGGCCAAAAGGATGAACTGGGATAATGCGATTGGTAAAAAATTTCAGTTTGGGAACAGTGAAGAGGATCCCTTTGTTGAAGTGGTTGGTGTAATTAAAGACTATCACCATAGATCCTTATATGATATAATTGAACCCGTTTTGTTTTATCTGAGGATGAATAATCATATCGCGCATATAAAACTTAAGGGTGGAGATATACCTGAAGCCATTAAGGAGGTGGAGATCGCCTGGAAGAATGTTTTTCCTAACCGGCCGCTTGAGTATAATTTCCTCGATGAGGAATTTGAGGAACAGTATGCCAATGACCAGCGACGAAGTGAGATCTTTTCAATATTCTCTGTTTTAACGATAATAATTGCGTGTCTAGGTCTGCTGGGGCTGGCCTCTTTCACTACTGAGCAAAGAACCAAAGAAATAGGGATCAGGAAGGTCGTGGGTGCTAATATCGGGACAATAGTATTTATGATATCAAAGGATTTTTTGATCCTGATCGGGATCTCGATCGTATTGGCTGTTCCTGTCGCCTATATTTTCATGAATAAATGGTTACAGAACTTTGCCTACCAGACTGAGATTCACTACATAACATTTGTGTCAGCAGCACTTCTAGCTATATTCATAACGTTGGCTACGATCAGCTTTCATACAATAAAGGCGGCCATATCGAATCCTGTCAAAGCGCTTAGGGAAGAATAATAAATAATTCCACAGATCATTGGATGCATGACACTTCAATGTTATCAAATGGGATAAGCCTTGAATTAGTCTTTGGAATATTACTATTTTTACTTTCATTTTTAACTCAATTCAATATGGATCTAAGTTTAAAGAATAAAAATGCCCTGGTTTGCGGAAGCACACAGGGTATAGGAAAAGCAATTGCCATTGAATTAGCACGAAATGGAGCGAATGTTATTCTTTTTGCAAGAAATGAAGCAAGCTTAAAAAGTGTTGTACAGGAACTGGATAAGACGCGGGGACAGTCACATGATTACCTGGTTGCAGATTTTCATAAGCCCGAAAATGTTCTAAAAGCAATAGATCAATTTCTGACATTGGGGAAGACTGTACACATTCTTGTTAACAATACTGGAGGACCTCCTCATGGAACAGTTATGGAATCAGATGCAGATAAGTTTATGGCTGGATTCAGTGCACATATCATTAACAACCAGAATCTCGTCACCCGTCTGGCACCCGGCATGAAGGAATCAGGATATGGTCGGATTATAAATGTAATCTCCATCTCGGTAAAGACGCCCATTGCAGGCCTGGGTGTTTCGAATACAATACGTGGAGCTGTAGCAAGCTGGGCAAAAACCCTGGCGAATGAGCTGGGCCCATTTGGAATAACGGTAAATAATATCCTTCCAGGATATACGAAAACAGGGCGTTTGGATGAATTATTCAGCAAGAAAGCTGAAGAGGCCGGCATAAGTCATGAGGAATTCGAGGAGCAGGCTTCTGATAAGATCCCGGCTAAAAGACTTGGCGGTCCGGAGGAAATGGGATATGCTGCAGCATTTCTGGCATCCCCTTCAGCAGGATATATTAATGGCATTAACCTTCCGGTGGATGGAGGGATAACCCCGACACTATAAATATTTAACCGGAATCCATTTTTGAATCTTGAACAAAAGTATGTTCTTAACGGGGATTTAAAGTATAAATGATATCGATTTTTCCCAACTATATGTCTGTAGTTTATGAGAATGCCCGCCGATTATACCTTATGGATGTGATTTGCCTTTTTGATAGATCAATACCGCATCATTAAAAAACATGGAACGATCGATCGACGATATTTACCTATCATTGTCAAGCCTTTGAGGATTCTAAATGAATTCTTTGTAACTTAGGTATAGAGGTTTTATCATGAAACCATTATTAAAAAACTACCTTGATCATGAAAAAGATGATAAATCGTCGTGATTTTATAGTAACGGGTTCTGCAGCCGCAGGATCACTGTTGCTGGGCAATTGCACTTCAAAACATGATAATAAAAAAGGTGATTCAGTAATGGCGGAACCTGATGCTATGAGTATCAGTAAGAGCATGCCCAAAGAACAGGTATTTCAATTGCTCGATCAGAAAGTTGATCATTATATGGAATTATCAAACCATTGTGCTCAATCTTCTTTTCTGGCGCTCTCCGAACAGTTTGGGCTGGGCAATGACGATATGGTAAAGGCACTGACCCCGATCCCCGGTATTGCTGAAAGAGGTGAAACCTGTGGGGCTGTTTCCGGTGCTTTACTCGCCCTTGGCCTGGTGTTCGGCAAGAGCAGCATAACTGACTGGCAGGGTTACAGGGATTCACTTAAGCCTGCCAATGAATTCTGCGATCGTTTCGAAAAGGAACTTGGGAGCCTGAGGTGCAGAAACATAGTAGATTCAGAATTTGGGATGAAACTGGACCTCCGCAAGGAAGATGATCTTCAAAAATTCCAGGAAGCAGGGGCTACACATACATGCAGCAGAGTAGCACGCACAGCTGTACGGATAGCTGCAGATCTAATATTGGAAGCCTGATTGAAGGCCTGATAAGAACCTCCTGCAACAAATCTGATTCTGACTCCTACAAGAATCCGATATTGGCCTTTCCTAATAATAACCCTTGAATCGGTTATCAATTTTCTTGTGGGTTGTCCTCTTCAATGGGATCTGCATACCACCCGTTTCTTCAAGCCAGGTCCACAAATCGTCCAGCATCACTGCAATCTGTTCCTGATGTTCCGGACTCCTTATCAGGTTATTCATCTCCCAGGGATCATTTTCGAGATCATAGAATTCATTTGAATCCCAAAGGCCATGATAACGAATAAACTTATACCTGTCTGTTCTAACCGCATGAACTGTTGGTGTCTGTGGATAAGCATATTCCCAGTAATATTCATAGAAGATCTTATCACGCCATTCAACAACATTTTCACCTTTCAATAAGGGACCAAAAGATTTACCCGGCATATAATCCGGAGCTGTCAGGCCCGCTATATCAAGAACGGTAGGCGCTATATCAATGTTCTGGACCAGGTTTTTAACTTTTGAACCGGGTTCTATCATTCCAGGGGCCCACGCAAGAAGCGGCACCCGCCAGGATTCTTCATAAGCCTGACGTTTATCAATAAGTCCATGTTCTCCAAAGGAAAAACCATTATCCCCCATATATAATATAAGAGTATTGTCTTTCATATCTGAATCTTCAATATAGCTGATTACCGTACCCAGGCTTTCGTCAAGGGCAGTCAGTGTCTCACAATATGCTTTAAAAAATGTATCAAAATTATGGGCACCATGGTACATATCATCAACGCCATGCCAACTATGGCGTTGTTGCTTCACCCATTCCGGAATTTCATATTTCTTGTACTCATCAGTGGCAGTCAGGTAATAGGATGGTGGTATTACAACTTCTTCATTTTCATACATCCCTTCATGCCTTTGTGCGGGCTTGAAAAGGGCATGAACGGCCTTATGGGACAGATACATAAAGAATGGTTTATCCTTGCTCCTATTCTTCATCCATTCCAGCGCATGCTCAGTCAACAGGTCAGTAACATAGGTATCCTCATCATATTCAAATCGTTCTCCATTGATGTTAAGACTGGGTTTATAATAATTTCCCTGTCCTTTAAAGCTTTCCCAGTGGTCGAATCCAGGTCTCGGATCATCATTTCCATGTCCCATATGCCATTTCCCAAAATATGCAGTTTCATAACCGGCCTTCTGGAGGTACTGCGGGAAAAATATAAGATTTTCGGGTACAGGGGCCTGATTATCTACTACTGTATGTGCATGTGAATACATTCCGGTCAGGATAGAAGCCCGGCTGGGTGAACACAATGAGGTGGTAACGAAAGCATTTTCAAGATGACATCCTTCGGCCGCCATTTTATCCATGGAAGGGGTTTTTAACCAGGGGACTTTCCCTGTAAATCCCATAAAATCATAACGATGATCATCACTCAATACGAAGATCACATTCTTCAGATCTGATGTAGCGTCCGACTTTTCCAAAATCAAGGACATTTCTTCCCCGGCCTCATCAGTGTTGTTGCCCTGAGGCTGACAGCCAATATGGATGAAAAGTATGGCCAGGTTAAGGATTACTAAATTTCTAAAATTAATTTTCATAGATAAATTATTTAAATACGGGACCTAAAGATTTATCGGTTTAAATTTCGATATGATACACAAAAATAAGGTTTTCAATTTCCTCTTATATATAGCTAAGAAGATGAAATTCAAATCAGTATAACCTGTGTTCATCTTATTTTACAATCAAAGTTTCATCCCTGGTATCAACAAGATAGCCCAGCACGAATATATAGGGTGCATTCCAGTTGATGCAGATCTCATTAGAAGCAAAGCTTTCAACTTCATCAATATAAGACCGGGCCGGAAGCGGACTTTCATATTTTTTTCCGGCCGAACCCAGGTTCCCTTCATCCTGCCTGGATATATTTGGCCCACCCACAACAAATCCCGGAAACGGATCCAATATACCATCTGCCTCTGACTGGCGGTGATGGATATGCATTGGTGTCTTACTGCCAAATCCAGTAATAAAGGAGTAGCCTGTTGCATTTTTCCCGAATATATAATCCAGGGTTTCATACATGGAATCTTTATAGACCGGATCCCCGGTATAGTGATGTGCAACCGTGAATAATATGGCAGCATTCAGAAAATCGCTGTTCGATCCCCATTTAAAATGATCGACAGGAATGCGATATGGATGATTATCAATAACGTCTGTCAGGCTATCAGCAAGTGAGGCCAATCGATCTTTTATAATATTCTTTTCTGACTCTTCCAGGGGGCTTTTGGGTGTGAGTAAAGAATAATATCCAATATTATCGACATAATTTCTCCAACTTTCCTCAACCCTGAATTCCATTCCTGACAAATGATCTTTTATTGAATCATAATAATTCTCCTCACCAGTAGATATATATAGTTCAGCAGCTGCCCAGAAAAACTCTTCATCCAGAATAACATCATTATATGCTCCTGTCTGAATATCTTCAGGATTACTGGGATAATAGGCTTCAGGATTATCCTTCGCCCATAACCAGGCTTTTTCAGCTGCTTTCAGGCAGTATTCGGCAAAGACCGGGTCGAATTCTTTGTATAATCTTGAAGCCATCGCCATATTGGCAGCAAAGTCCAGTGTAGCTGCAGTTGATTTACCAATAATATACCGGTCATTGACAGCCTCTATGGGCATAATAAATCCCTCAAATCTCTTGGTTGTAAGTTTATGGAACACCCCTCCGTCATCATCCTGCATGGTCCTCATCCAGTCCAGTTCAAATTTGATCTCATCCAGCAGATCATTTTTGCCGTTTCCGCTTTCGGGAATCCATAAGGAACCATCCTGGAAAACATGAGGTTTGATATCATTTAAAGCCAGCATTGTCCCCACTGTCACCCCGGCGTTTACTATATATTTACCATAATCTCCGGCATCGTACCAGCCCCCGGGTGAGG
Organism: uncultured Cyclobacteriaceae bacterium; assembly: GCA_965365715.1. Taxonomy (GTDB): domain Bacteria; phylum Bacteroidota; class Bacteroidia; order Cytophagales; family Cyclobacteriaceae; genus JAGTVG01. Next base: position 8,416 of record CBDUCT010000097.1, read on the forward strand.
ATTTGTATCCTGTACTCCGACCAGTGGATTCATGAAAATAACAAATAGTATCCGGATGACCTCCGGGGCGCCGGTATACACCAGCATACTTTTGATCAATATCTATGGTCATTCTTTGCAGATAAAAGGACTTTAAGCCGTCGATAGCAGCGTCCAGATAGAGATTACTCCCAATCTGAAATGGATAGGAGATCCCTACATTCTCTATGCTGATCCTGTAGGTACCTGGGGCAGACAAAGTTGAGAAATCTCCCATTTTAACCGATTCACCGGAGGATTTCCATTCACCCCTATCTATGAGACTTCCTTCATGAATAACATCTCCCGATTCATTGATGATCTCAAATGCCTCTGATTTTGTGTCAATAACAACAAATCTTTTCGGGCTGTAAATTTCATAGCCTATCTGATTGATCCTTATCTTATCCGACACCATGGTTTTGCTGTCATCCTGTTGGGCGCATTGGAAAGATAAAAGTATAATAAAAAAGACGATAAAAAATTGAAGATTCTTCATATCCAAAAGTTTTAAAGAAAAATTGAAGCAATTAAAAATCCAAAACTAAACAGTAATATTCAGAATCGCGAAGATTACTATTTCTTTGATACTTCCATAAAAATCGGGGCATAGATCTTGCCCCCGTGTTGATGCCAGGCTTCTGCTATACAAGGTCCTTCCTTGAGTTCAACATCTTTAAAGGTGATTAAATTATCCTGAATATCAGTATCCACAGTGCGTTGAACTGTTCCGAAACGTATCGAAGTTGTACCCGGAACTTCAACTGGGTTGAAAAACCTGACTTCAATATCATACAATCCGGATTCATGTACCATAACGTCCCAATAACCCATCCCGGATTCACTCATCCATTGCTTTGCAGAGGCCCCTTTTGTATCATTTCTACCAAGGGTAACCGGATCTTGAAATTTAGTTCCAATATGGATCCGCTGTATGTTTAAATGATCACTATCCATTATTTCTTCATACCATCGATCAAAATCTTTTCTCAAAGAATCAACCAGTGAGGCAGATGAATTACTGATATCCATTTCCTCATTCGGATCAGGTAATATATCATACAATTCAAAATCAGAATTTTCCATCCTATAATCGCCATGGGCTACCAATTTATAATTCCCGGATCTGTAGGCAATATTATGATAAGGTTCCAGATAGCCCCTTTGCCAGTAGTGGGCAAGCTCTCTTTTAATATTATCATCTTTTTCACCTTTCAAAACCGGTAAAAGACTAATGCCATCAACGGGATTCCTGGCATTAACCGGTAGGTTGCAAATATCCAGCAAGGTAGGTAATACATCAATATGAGCTGAAATGAACTCTCTATCCCCTGGATCGAATGTTTCCGGCCAGTACCAGAAGGATGGTACACGAATTCCCCCTTCATACACGGAACCTTTACGGCTTCTCAATCCTCCGTTATATCTTCTCTGCTGCGGTCCGTTATCCGTAATAAATATGATCAATGTATTCTCAGCAATACCCTCATCTGTAACTGTTTTCCATATTCTGAAGATATTATCATCAATATTAGTGACCATGGCATATATCCTTCGCGCAGACTCTATATCCCTGTCGCTCATATGAGCCATATCGGAACCACTGGATGGAAATAGATCAGGTAGTATGCTTGCAGTATCATACATTTGCATATAATCCTCCGGGACCTGCAAGGGAGTATGAGGAGCATTATATGATACATAAGCAAAAAAGGGTTTCTTTTGGCTTTCCTGAATGAATTCTATGGCCAGATCCGTAAATACATCAGAACAATAGCCGTTGGTTTCTGTTTTTATACCGTTAAATTCCAAAACCGGATTGAAATAGCTGGAGTCCCCCTTTACAAAATTCTCATAATAATCCCCGGGTTGACCAATGCCCCCACCGGCATGTACCCTGGATATATCAAAACCCTGATCCTGCGGTC
>CBDUCT010000098.1:0-10317 GCA_965365715.1 uncultured Cyclobacteriaceae bacterium
TGATGGCAGGTAAGCAAGGTAGGAAATCATCAGGACTTTCTTAAACCCATATTTATCGGCAAAGGTTCCTGAAAACAATGGAATGAGGTATGATAATGCAAGAAATATACTTTGTATTATTCCTAAATCACCTTTTGAATAACCTAATTGCTGAAGGTAGATTCCGAATCCCATGTAAATGCCATAATATGCAAAACGCTCGAGGACTTCAATACCGTTAGCTACCCAGAATACCTTTGGAAACCCAGATCTTTTACTCATATCTATTGATTTTTTTTCGATTGACGATTTACGATTTCTTAATTTAAATGGCAAATATATTACATTGAAAATTTCCTATTCAGGGTATTTTGTTTTTTTGCTCATCAAATTTCAGTAAATTATCGTATCCATATTCAATATAATTTTTTTAACAATGAAAAATGATAAGATTCCTGCAGTAACCAGAAGATCTTTCCTGAAAAAATCAACATCAGCAGCCCTGGGAACAGTATTCGCCCCGTATATATCCGGATGCAATATCGATGTGGTACAACCCATGGTCAGGCAACTGGGCCGGATTGGCTTTGAAGCAACCACATTTGCACTGGGAGGGCAAGCCTCCTTACAGTGGACACCAGATGATGTAGATCCTGTAAAGATCATCTTGAAGGCTTTCGATCTGGGAATAAATTATTATGATACCTCGAACCTGTACGGACCCAGCCAACTGAATTTTGGCAAGGCGTTCAGGGAATTGGATCTGATTCCCGGAACCGGCTATAACGAATCATTGAGAAAATCTATTTTCTTAACCACAAAAACCCATATAAGATGGGGGAAAGGTATGCCTGAAATTGAGGGTGTATCGAACTGGAGCAATGGTGGCGTGGCCGAAGGTGCTGTTGGTGACATAAAGAGGTCATTATCTCAGATGTTTGGAGATGGGGAAGGGAATTATCCTAAAGGCGCCTACCTTGATATGGTTCTAACCCACAACCTGAATACGATGGCAGAAGTGGATGCATTGTATACGGGCCTGTATGATACTGATCCGAAAGCAGAAGAAATAGGAACACTTGCAGCACTACGGGATCTTCGCGATGGAACGAATTTAACAGGATTGAATCCTGATGAAGAAAAGCTGATCAGGCATATTGGATTCAGTGGGCATTATTCATCACCGGTCATGATGGAAATGATCCACAGGGATAGAGAAGACCTCCTGGATGGCATGCTTGTAGCGATTAATTCCAACGACAGGCTCAGGTTTAATATGCAATATAATGTTATTCCCGTCGCTAAAGCCAGGAATATGGGGGTAATTGGGATGAAAGTATTTGCAGATGGAGCCATGTATACCAAAGAAGCCACCTGGTCGAATATTCCTGATCATGTAGTTCGTACGGTGGGTAGCAAAGAAATACCCAGCAAGCCGTTGGTTGAGTATGCTTTGACCACGCCAGGAATAGATACGGCCATAATAGGAATTGGAGAGATCAGTAAAGACAAGAATAAATGTCAGCTAAGACAGAATATAGCTTCTGCTCAGATTGGTCGAAATGGCTTGACTGATACGGATAGACATAAGATTGAAAATCTTACCATGTATGTAAAGGATGGTGAGACAAATTATTTTCAATTGACTGGAGGACTGGAACCTGGTGCACCCAGGCAACCAGTATTGACGCAAAAGGTGGATAATGGCGAACGTGAGATCAAATTAACATGGGAAACGGCAGATGCTGGTAATGAACCATTGAAATCTTACGAAATATATCGTGATAATGAAATAATAGGGAAGGTAGATCATGCGCCACAATTAAGCAAGGATCCTTTTGCTTATAATGATATAGTGATTGATAAAGACAGGCATGTATATAAAATTGTGACTGTTGATATAGATGATCGTACCGCGGATTCCGAACCGGTAATTGCTGAGAGTGTCGGTTAATAAAACAATAGACTATTGTTGAAATAATGTATAGCATGGTCCCCGGGATGACGGGGACTTTGTTTATGATGAATGTCATTCTTTAATTTACGAATTAGGGTAATATTTGCAGGGAATTCAGATTATAGAATATGCATGAGTTATCAATAGCTATGAGTATTGTTGATATTGCCGAACAAGAGGTAAAAAAGAACAATGCAGCAGAAGTTATTGAAATTGAACTGGAGATCGGTAAATTATCCGGGATCGAACCATACGCTCTTGATTTTGCCTGGGACCAGGCCATTCTTGAAACGGTACTGGAACATGCCAAAAGAAAAACCCGGTATATAGAGGCCAGGGCTAAATGTCAGGATTGTGGGAATGAGTTTGAGATAGATAATTTTTATGATGAATGTCCCTCATGCCAGTCCTATATGAAAGAACTTTTAAGTGGAAAAGAACTTCGTGTAAAATCGTTAACCGTAATATAAAAATAAAATGTGCTCAACTTGTGGATGCGGACAACCCGATGACCATGTGAAGATAGTCGTCCCGGGAGAAAAAGATAAAAATAAAAATCAACAAGATCATAGTCATGATCATACCCATGGTCATAGTCATGATCATCATGGACATACCCATGATCACCAGGATACTCCCCACAGTCATGAACATGATCATAACCATGACCACCATGCACATGACCATGACCATAGTCACACAGGTCACGATCATAGCCATTCTCACGACAACCGGCAGCTTGCGCTCGAACAGGATATTCTCTATAAAAACAATCTCCTGGCCGAGAGAAACAGGGGATACTTTGATGCAAAGAATATACTGGCGTTGAACCTGGTAAGTTCTCCAGGTTCCGGCAAAACTACCTTTCTGGAAAAAACAATTCAATTATTCAAGGATGGTCCTGAAATGGCTGTAATAGAAGGCGATCAGCAAACCTCCAATGATGCGGACAGAATCGCTGCTACCGGTGTGAAGGTTGCTCAGATCAATACCGGGAAAGGCTGTCATCTCGATGCTCATATGATCCTCCATGCCATACAAAGGATCGAGATAAATAATAATTCGGTCCTAATGATTGAAAATGTTGGCAACCTGGTTTGTCCTTCCATGTTCGACCTGGGCGAAAAACAAAGAGTAGTGATCATGAGCGTTACTGAGGGTGAGGATAAGCCGTTGAAGTACCCCGATATGTTTATGAGCTCTCAGATATGCGTGATCAACAAAATTGACCTGCTGCCCTACCTTGAATTTGATCTTGAGAAAGCAAAAGATTATGCCATGCGGGTAAATCCAAAACTCAAGTTTTTTGAAGTATCTGCTACTTCAGGTGAGGGGATGGACAAATGGGTTGACTGGTTGCTGACTCAAACTCGGTAACTCCTGGGAATCAGGTGAATTCGTATCATATTCATATAAAAGGAAGGGTTCAGGGGGTTGGATTCAGACCTTTTATTTACAGGCTCGCAAATAATTATAAACTAAAGGGATGGGTTTCAAATACCCTGGATGGGGTGCATATCGAAGCAAATGGGATCAAAGACATCGATCAATTCTGTAAAAGTATTCAAGATGATCATCCCGTACAGGCCAGGATCGATGAAATCAAAGTTGACGAAATCCCTTTCAGAAAATTTCAGGAATTTTCAATAGTTGAATCCAAATCTGAAGGCATTGCTGATATGCAGTTAACACCTGATTTTGCAATTTGCCCGGAATGCCTGCTGGAATTAAATGATTCTTCAAAACGAAGACATCAGTATCCCTTTATCACCTGTACGAACTGCGGTCCGAGGAATTCCATCATCCGTAAATTGCCGTACGACAGGGATTTAACTTCCATGTCAGCTATACCAGCCTGTGAGATATGCATGGAAGAATATGAGGATCCCGAGGACAGAAGGTTCTATTCGCAGACAAATTCCTGTCCGCATTGTTCCATACATCTTTCATTATATAACAGCGAGAAAGAAAAACAAGATCTTGAGATAAATACCATTTTCGATGTAGTTTCAGAGGCCATTTTATCAGGAAAAATCGTCGCGATCAAAGGTATAGGAGGTTATTTGCTTTGTGCTGATTCAACATCAGAGGAAGCCATTCGTACTATACGATCCAGGAAAAAACGTCCTTCTAAACCATTTGCTTTGATGTATCCGGATATTGATACCGCAAAACAGGATGTTTTAGTGAATGAAAAGATCATTTCAGCATGGGAAAGTCCGGAGAGCCCGATCATTCTGTGCCCTTTAAAAAAGGATTTCTCAAGTGATCTTAAGATAGATGCTATAGCTCCCGGATTAAGGAAAATGGGGATCATGATGCCATACGCCCCATTATTTGCTATGCTGATGGGACGGATAAAGAAACCAATAATTGCTACCTCAGGGAATGTTAGCGGATCACCCATAATATATAAGGATGAGGAAGCATTGGAAGTATTATCGGAATTTGCGGATTATATTTTGGTGAATAACCGGGAAATCCTGGTGCCACAGGATGATTCCGTAGTTCAATATGCGAACAATTCTAAACTTCGTATTTTATTGAGAAGATCAAGAGGCATGTCTCCCAGTTTCAATACAGATCATAAGCTGGATTCAGATATCCGGGTTCTCGCCATGGGGGCTATGTTGAAAAGTACTTTTGGCATTACGCATCAGAAAAGGTATTATATAAGCCAGTTTTTGGGGGATACAAGTATTTTGGAATCACAGCAAAGTTATGAGGGGACACTTGATCATATTCTGGGTTTGTTGAATTTCAAACCTTCAATAATATTAACGGATGCTCATCCCGATTATCCTTCAACCATACTGGGAAAGGACATAGCCAGCAGAACAGAAATTCCTGTTATTAAAATTCAGCATCACGAGGCGCATAGCTTTGCAGTACTTGCTGAAAATGATCTGCTGCATGAAAAGAAAATTTTGTCGGTAGTGTGGGATGGTACGGGTTATGGAACAGATGGACATATCTGGGGTGGTGAATTTCTGGAATATTCCGGGAATGATCACAAAAGGATCGGGCAATGGGAGTATTACCCCCATATTCTCGGAGATAAAATGAGCAGGGAACCCCGGATCTCTGCCCTATGTCTTCATAGTCAAACCAGCGAGTATGATGGGATAATAAAGGATAAATTCAGCCTTATCGAGTACAGTAATTATAATAGTATATTAAAAAAAGAAGGTCTACTCACCTCCAGTGTGGGCAGACTCTTCGATGGTGTTTCTTCCCTTCTCGATATTGTTGATTATAATACCTATGAAGGGGAAGGTGCGATGGTTCTGGAAAGTCTGGCCACAAAATACTTTGAAAACAACCCAGGATATAACGATAAATACGATGTTGAAATAACAGAAAAAGGAGTTGTCCGAACCAGGGATCTGATATCAGGAATTCTGGAGGACATAGTGCAAGGTGTTAATCCGGCTCAAATTGCCTGTAAATTTCATATCAGCCTTATTGAAGTTATTCAGAAGTTTCTCATTAAATTTGATATGCAAAATGTTGTGTTCTCCGGAGGGGTATTCCAGAATAGTCTGCTGGTTGATCTGATATGTGCAAGACTGAATGATGAATATTCAGTATATTTTCATAAAGAATTATCACCAAATGATGAATGCATACCCTTCGGACAATTAATAGCTTATCAAATATTTAAAAAGAATTAACAATATTAAGATATGTGTTTAGCAATACCGGGAAAAGTTATATTAATCAATGAAAGTTCTGATGAAATTTTCAAGACAGGCGTAGTTTCATTCGATGGGATTAACCGTGAGGTGAATCTGGCGATGGTACCCGAAGTTCAGGTGAACGATTACGTATTGGTCCATGTGGGTGTTGCGATACAAACCCTCGATGAAGAGGAAGCCATGAAAACTATGGAATACCTAAAGGAGTTAGAGGATTTGAATGAAGAATTGGGGCCTGATATCAACCAGGAAGGCATTGACGGAGGGGATAAAAACTAATGAAATACCTGGAAGAATTCAGAAGCGAGAAACAAGTCAAAAAGTTACTCGATGATATCTATTCTATAACAACAAAGGAATGGAGTATCATGGAGATATGTGGCGGGCAGACCCATAGCCTGGTAAAAAATGGAATATTAAATTTACTCCCGGATAAGATCACCATGGTCCATGGTCCGGGATGCCCGGTTTGTGTTACACCCATAGGAATGATTGACCGGGCTGTTGAACTCGCCCTTGAGAAAGAAGTGATCATGTGCTCATTTGGCGATATGGTCAGGGTTCCGGGCAGTGAGATGAGTCTGATGAAATCCAAGGCACTTGGAGCGGATATCCGGATTGTCTATTCACCACTTGATGCCCTGAAAATTGCCAGGGATAATCCTGAGAAAGAAGTGGTATTTTTTGCGGTAGGATTTGAAACAACTGCACCAGCCAATGCATTGTCGGTGATCCAGGCTGAGAAATCCGGGCTCCGGAATTATTCAATTCTGACATCGCATGTACTGGTACCTCCGGCGATGGAAGCTATTTTAAGTGATGAAGAAACCCGTATCGATGGATTTTTAGCAGCAGGACATGTGTGTACCATTATGGGAAGTGAAGAATATGAACCCATAACTAAAAAGTATGGTGTGCCCGTTATTATTACCGGGTTTGAACCCGTGGATTTATTACATGGTATAAAATCATGTGTCAAACAACTTGAAAGTGGGAAATCAGAATTGGAGAACCAGTATAAGAGAGTAGTAAGAAAAGCAGGAAATAAGGAAGCCCAATCTATTATTTCTGAAATATTTGAGGTAGGTGACCGGGAATGGCGGGGAATAGGAACAATCCCATCTAGCGGTTATCATGTAAAGGAAAAATATTCGGAATACGATGCAATCAGAAAACTGAATGTTATTGCTGTGGATGGTAAAGAAAATCCCGATTGCATGGCTGGACTGATATTAAAGGGGCTCAAAAAGCCGCATGAATGTCCTTTGTTTGGAAAAAAATGTTCACCTTCAAATCCCCAGGGAGCACCGATGGTGTCTTCTGAAGGAGCGTGCGCTGCATATTATCATTTTGGATATGAACCTGAATAATTGAATGAACCTATGAGTGACCGGAAGTTTTCCCTGCAATGCCCAATGCCTGAACTGGATTTTGAAGTCGTTACCCTGGGCCATGGCAGTGGTGGGAAATTGACCAATGATCTGCTGGATAAAGGTGTATTCAGCCTATTTCAAAACGATGCCCTTCAACAGCGACATGATGGGGCCTTCCTGGACATTCAAGGGAAAATAGCCTTTACAACAGACAGTTTTGTTATCAAACCGATATTTTTCCCCGGTGGTAATATTGGTGAATTGGCCGTAAATGGTACGGTTAACGATCTGGCTATGTGTGGTGCTGATCCAAAATATATTTCATTGGGCCTGATCATTGAGGAGGGTATGCGGATAGATGATCTATGGGAAGTGCTTGCAGGAGTGAAGATCTCAGCTGAGACTGCTGGTGTTCAAGTTGTAACTGGAGATACTAAAGTTGTTGAGAAAGGCAAAGGTGATCAGATCTTTATCAACACCACAGGAGTGGGCGTAACACATCCTTCAGTTGATTTTAATATGAATAGGATTTGTTCTGAAGATGTTGTGATCGTAAGCGGACCTATCGCTGCACATGGGATGGCAATTATGTCCGTCAGGGAAGGACTTACCTTTGAGTCTGACATTATTAGTGATACAAGGCCATTACATGAAATTACCAGCAGTCTTTTAGACAAATATGGAAGAGATATCAAATTACTTCGTGATCCGACCAGAGGAGGAGTGGCTACCGTATTAAATGAGATAGCTAAATTCAGCAAAGTTGGAATTGAACTGGACGAAACCCAGTTTCCTGTTAACAGACAGGTAAGGGCAGCTTGCGAAATGCTTGGTCTTGATCCATTATATGTTGCCAATGAAGGTATTTTTTTAGCCGTAGTAAAAAAGGATATAGCGAATCAGGCATTGTCGGCAATAAAGTCTCATGGATATGGAAGGGAAGCATCAATAATCGGGGAGGTCAAGCAGGAGAATCCCGGAAAGGTATTTATAAAAAGTAAGATCGGGGGACGAAGGGTTGTCGGTATGCTGGCTGGCGAACAAATACCCAGGATCTGCTGATCATAATTTTTGTCATTTAAACCGGATACATGCTTTCCGGCGACTGGGTTAAAATCCAAATACCAGCGTTTATTATCTCAGCTTCAGGAAACCTGAATTTCATGTTTAGATTTTTATGACTTGCGATCCAACTCGATTCTGGCAAATGATCCTTGTATTTTATCTGGGTAAATCCTCTAAAATAATCCACTGATTTTTTTTATTGTTTCATTTATTTTTTTTTATATTGGGAGGTTATAATAAGGAAAATCTAAAAAATATTACACCAAACAGCTACAAAAAAAAACCACCATGAAAAAAGTATTTAAGATCATTCTATACCTTTTGATTGCCGTTGTATTGATTATTGGAGCAGTAATAGGTTATGTATCAATGTTGCTTCCGAATATTCCGGTTGATGAATCCCTTAAAGTTGAAGTTACTCCCGAGCGGGTGGAAAGGGGGAAATACCTGGCCAATAGTGTTATGGGCTGCATGGATTGCCATGCTGAAAGGGATAAGTCGCTGTACACCATGCCTGTTTTAGAGGAAACAAGGGGATTGGGTGGAACGCTCTGGGGAGAACCCCAGGGATTCCCCGGGGAAATGTATTCAGTAAATATTACCCCATATCGCTTGCAGGAGTGGTCCGACGGTGAATTATTCAGGGCAATAGCGGCCGGAGTAAGCAGGGATGGCACGGCGCTGTTCCCGATCATGCCTTATCTGATGTATGGGAAATTACCAAAAGAGGATATATACGACGTGATCGCTTATCTCCGAACTCTGGAGCCTGTTAGAAGTGAACATCCCCCAAGGGAGATGGGATTCCCACTTAGTCTGATCGTGAACTTAATGCCCAAGGAAGGGACACACCATCTTACGCCCAGTTCGGATCCGGTAAAACAAGGCGAATATATCATTACACAGGCCGCCTGCTTTGATTGTCATACACCGATGGAAGGAGGTCAATTTATTGAAGGTATGGATTATGCCGGAGGCCTGGAATTTCCTTTAGAGACTGGTGGTGTTGTGAGAGCGTCAAATATTACACCTGATGAGGAAACCGGCATCGGGAACTGGACCAAAGAAGCTTTTGTGGCCAAGTTTATATCTTTCCGTGATGAGTATTTCAATCCTCATGAAATTAAACCCGGCCAATTAAACACCGAGATGCCCTGGACTTATTATGCCAATATGAAGGATGAAGAAATAGGAGCCATATACGATTATCTGATGAGTTTAGAACCGGTATCCAACAAAGTCGAAAAATTCACCGCACCCTGACCGGTAAATCATTATGATATTGAATATCTGTAGTCTTTTTATAGATCGCACAGAATATTAATAGTATCCGGCATTCTTCTGTTTACAAATTACTTTTAATAGGAGTTGAAAGCGCTCTGAATAATATTTATGGCTATCTTTAAGGCTGATTGAAAAAGCACCACTATGAAAAATATTATATTGCTTGTTACATTTGTTTGGTATTCACCTTTTGTTTTCGGTCAGAATGATGAGATCCCGGCATTAACCTGGCCCAGAGACGTTATCAAGGATCAGGATACGGTTACCATATATCAACCCCAGCTTGAATCATTTGAAAATAACATTATAGAAGGCAGGATGGCTATATCAATGCATACCAAAAGTGATGGACTCGTTTTTGGTGCCGTTCAATTCAAGGCCACGGTAAATACAGACCTCGATGAGAGGCTGGTCGAACTCGAAAAAATGGATATCGTTCAGACGAGTTTCCCGGATGTGGATGAAGAAAAGGCAGCCAAATTTGTCAGAGAACTGGAACTTGCCATTGAAGGTTCCACGGAGATCATGTCACTTGACAGAATATTGGCCAGTCTTGAACTGGTTGAAAAGAAAAGTGATCTTTCTTCCCAATTCAATAATGATCCACCTGATATTTATTATCGCGATATTCCCACAGTACTGATCATGATAGACGGTGATCCAATATTAAAAGATACGGATGATTCCAATATCCAATATGTGATCAACACGCCATATTTCATAGTAAAGGATAAGAAGAAAGATCAAAATTATATAAAAGGAGGAAATTACTGGTATACCTCAAAGAAGATCACTGGTGACTGGGAAAACACTGAGAACGTACCGAAAGAAATAGAAAAGCTGGCTAATGAAGTGATAGAAATGGATTCAGTAATGTCTGATTCTCTGATAGCCGTTATAGAAGCCCCTGATATTATTGTATCTACCCGGCCATCGGAATTAATATTGGTGGATGTGGTTC
>CBDUCT010000099.1:0-10297 GCA_965365715.1 uncultured Cyclobacteriaceae bacterium
TTTCCCACCATCCGAAAGCGGAAACACTTCACGAAAACCAACTGTTGAAATGGTGATAACCGCCATAAAAAAAGAATCAATCCAGGTATATCCCTCAATAAGATGGAAACCAACCGATCCAAGCAATATGCTCATAAACATTAATCCTATGGCAAATATCAGTTTCTGGATTCCTTTTGGCATTTCTGCTGTTTGTTCTTTTTATTATTATCCCCGCCTAAATTTATAAATATAATGTTTAAAAATAAGTAAAGAAGGGGAAATGATTACGGTTGGGATATATAATTTTATCACAGAATGAGCAATATAATAACCCTTTGCTGATAATAGACCGGCGCTTCGGGTATTCAATTCATTTGTATACCGGATTATACAACAATCAGTTCCACTAATGCTGATTCTACGTACGGTTTTCTAGATAATACTGGTTTATAAAAAATTATCCCTAACAATTTCGCAGACAAAATCGTTTCTATATAATATAGAACCAAACTTAACAAAACTACTTTAACCTAATGGAAAACAGCAACCGATACAACGTCTTTCTTATAGGGAATAATCCCCAGGAAATATCCACTATAGAAAGTAATCTTTCCAAATACCACAGGATGGATTTTATTGCAGAGGTAGGATTTGACCTCCGGGATAGTCTCTCCAAAGTTTTTAAGCAGAAACCCAATTATATCCTGCTGGATGATTGTTATCCTGTCGTTCAGGTAAGGAGGTTTATACAAAGAATAAGAAATAACCGTCAGACAGAAGAAATCCCGATAGCATTGTTAAAAAGTTCAAACCGGCATGTTAGAATTGATGGGATTCAGGACTTTTTCCTGAAAGATAATTTTTCAGCCGAAAGATTATTTTATGCTGTAAGGAACTCAAGAAAGATCCGAAGAACACAAATTGTTCTGTACAAGTCGTACAAAAAAAGCCGACAACATTATCAATCCCTGAAAGATTATCTTAAAAAATATATCTAGGCCATTATTGTCCCTGAGATCTTTGATTCGTGATTCTTTAGTAAATACATGGATAGATTATGATATTCACAATCTGTGTCAATTCCTTGTGTGAAATATTAAGGAAATAACAAATCTTCACTATTATTGAATTCATTTTCCGGATTTCTTTCCTATAGAATTTTGAATTAAGTAATTTCGTGGGCTAAAAATATATTGAAGAGAAGTATCTAATTTAAAATCAGCAAAAAAAACTAAAGTATATGTCACTACCTAAGGAATTTCAGCACTCTTATGAGTTCGACCCTAAATATTCAAAGAGTGTAGCATATTTCTCAATGGAATTTGCAATCGACCAGGCTTTAAAGACTTACTCCGGAGGATTGGGTTTTCTGGCAGGTTCACATATGAGAAGCGCTTATGATCTTAAGCAAAATGTAATTGGGATCAGTATTTTATGGAAATATGGATATTATGATCAGATCCGCAAAGGAGACCAGTCAATGGATGTTCTTTTTCAGGAGAAGATCTACAGGTTTCTTGAAGATACGAATATTAAGTTTTCAATAACCATTAACAACCACCCTGTCGTCGTCAAAGCTTATTATCTGAAACCGGAAACATTTGGGACCGTACCGATTTTCTTCCTGAGCACCGATGTGCCGGAGAACGATTACCTGGCACAATCAACAACCCATAAGTTGTACGACTCGGACCCGGCTGCCAAAATTGCCCAGACCATATTATTGGGTCTAGGTGGGGCTAAACTGCTCGATGAACTCAATGCAGATGTTGAGATTTATCATTTAAATGAAGCACATGCATTATCTGCTGCTTTTTATTTATATAAAAAGTTCAAGAGTGTTGAAGAGGTAAAAAAGCGTCTTGTATTTACTACCCATACACCCGAAGAGGCTGGAAACGAAAAGCACGATATCAGGCTTCTTGATAAAATGGGTTTTTTCTGTGGCACACCTTTGGAAGAGGTAAGAAAAGTTTCCGGAATAAAAGATGATGTATTTGATCATACAGTGATTGCCCTGAGGTTCGCAAATATTGCGAATGGCGTTTCAAGAAAGCACGGAGAAGTAGCAAATGAGATGTGGAGCAAATATGAAGGCATCTGTAAGATCATCTCCATCACCAATGCTCAGAACAAGAAATACTGGGCTGACAAGCAATTAAGTAAGGCCGCTGAAAATAATGATCTTGAATTCATCAAAAACAGAAAGTGCGAAATGAAAAGTGAACTTTTCAGTGTGGTGGCAGACCAGACGGGTCAACTTTTTAATCCCGAAACACTTACAATTGTATGGGCGAGGAGATTTGCAGCTTATAAACGGGCCGATCTTCTGACCTATGATGAGGAAAGGTTTGAAAAACTTCTAAGCAGCACAAAATATCCAGTTCAGATTATATGGGCCGGGAAGCCTTATCCAATGGATTATAATGCCATCAGCATGTTCAATAAGTTGGTTCACCTAAGTAAAAAATATGATAATATAGCCGTACTGGTTGGTTATGAATTAAAGCTTTCAAAATTGCTAAAAGATGGATCTGATATCTGGCTGAATACTCCAAGGATACCCAGGGAAGCATCAGGTACGAGTGGCATGACAGCTGCGATGAATGGTTCAGTAAACTTCAGCACGTATGATGGCTGGATCCCTGAATTCGCACGCCACGAGGTAAATTCGTTTCTGATCCCACCAGTTGACCAGAAACTTCCGGTACACCAGCAGGACCAGTTGGATGTGCAGAATCTTTATGATATCCTTGAGGAGGAGATATTGCCGACCTATTATGATAAGCCTGAAAAATGGAATGAGATTGTAAGGAACAGCATGATGGACGTCAGTCCGTATTTTGATGCTGCCAGAATGGCTTATCAGTATTATGAAAAGATCTATAACTATTAAAAAAAACCCCCGCCATCCAGCGGGTTTTTTTTTGCCCCTGAACTTTTCAGATTAAGTAAGCATGCTGAAAATATACCAGGGCTCTGTCCTGATTTTTTTTATTCCTTCCCGCTCATATTTAGATTTTTCTATTAGTTCGTTAACCCATTTTTATATAATTTGTATATTGAAAGCAAGTACCTTATTACAGGCTTTAATCTTTATATGAAATAATGAGAAAACCCAGAGTATTAATGTTGGGATGGGAATTCCCGCCGGAGATTAGCGGGGGATTGGGCATTGCCAATTTCAATCTCTGCAAAGCACTTGCCCCACTAACCGACCTGACCCTTATTCTGCCCAGGACAGACCCTGACCTTAAAATTCCAAATGTAAAGATCATTGACCTGAGCCGGATAAAACTGCAAGACCATTTTGAAAAGGTAGAACTTAAAGAATTTGAAAAAGTAATACAGGAGAAAAAGATAGAGTTCAACATATCACCGTACCCCACTTACCGGAAAACAACACAGGATAAAATTACAAAAGAAAGGATCCCAACAAAAACCAGTAGGATAATCGAGGTGCATAATCAATTCAGCAGAAGCGATCTGTACGGAGTTGATGTATTCGAAAAAGTTAATTATTATACGGAGATCGTGAAAAGAATTGCTGATGACCTTTCTTATGATATTATTCATGTACATGATTGGATGACCTGTACAGCCGGAATAGTGTTGAAAGAAATGTCAGAGTGTCCGCTTGTTCTTCATATACATTCGCTGAATTACGACCGGGTAGGGCCCGAGAAGGTCGACTGGATCTATAAATTGGAGAAAGAGGCCTTGCAGAAAGCGGATATGATCATTCCGGTAAGCAAGTATACAGGAGATATCATCAGGGAATTCTATAAGATATCAGAGAAAAAGATCTTCCCGGTTCATAATGGCATCGAAAAAGTCAAACCTTTTAAATCAGAGAAAAATTTCCCGGAAAAGCTCATATTGTTTCTCGGCAGGGTGACTATGCAGAAAGGTCCAGAGTTCTTCCTGGAAGCAGCAAAAAAGATAATGGAGAACAATGAAGAGGTAAGGTTTGTGATTGCGGGTAAAGGTGACAAACTCCAGGAGATCATCGAATCAGGGGCCTACGCTGAACTAAGACATAAAATTCATTTTACAGGATTCCTGAACAGGTCAGAGGTACAGTATATATTATCCATTACTGACGTATTCTGTATGCCCTCCGTGTCTGAACCCTTCGGACTTACGGCACTGGAGGCCGCTCAATTTGGGATCCCTGTTGTACTATCAAAGAGATCCGGCGCAGCCGAAGTGCTCAACAGTGCGCTTACTGTCGATTTCTGGGATACCGAAAAAATGGCAGGCCTTATCACTGAACTGCTGACAGACAAGAATCTGTATAAAGCCCGCGTAGCCCAGGGGTACAGGGATCTGAAAAAGCTTAGCTGGACAGAAAGTGCCAGGAAAATAAAAGCACTTTATGCTAAACTGTTAGTTTAAGGTTCGCAGCTGACATAAATTCCCCAGATGATACCTGTATTACTATAGAATATTTTAAAGACCCATCAAAAAAGAGCCTGTTATAATTCCATAGCATTAGCTACAAAATATGTATGGTGAACTGTCAGATGGAGTCATGGTCAAATTGAATCCTACTGCCTTTCCAGGACGAGAGCAGTACGATTCGGCAGGTAAATACTGAGTTTTTGATATCCCTCATCTTTTATAACCGGATATACCATATCCATGTCAACTCTATCAAATCCTCCATATTTTGCCTCATCTGAGTTCAATATTACCTTATACTGGCCATCCTGAGGGGCAAAAAAACGATAGTCAGGAATAGAATGCGAAGGATGATAATTAAACAGGAATATCAGATTGTTCCTTTCAAATATTATGGCTTTGTTGATATCATCCATATTCAATTGACGGGCAGGAAGAGATTCAAGTATTTTGTACTTCCTGACAAAACTTATCATATCCTTATCAAACTGATTGAGAAATTTGTACTTTAAATTTTCATTATCAACCAATGACCATTGCCTTCTGCAATATTTATAACTCCAGTTATTGCCTTCCCGGGGAAAGTCTATCCATTCCGGATGCCCGAATTCGTTCCCGATAAAATTAAGATATCCTTCCCCTCCAAGCGCGATGGTAAAAAAACGGATCATTTTATGAAGCGCGATGCCTCTGTCGATCAAGTAATTTTCGTCGTTCACCTGCATATGAAAATACATTTCCTTATCCATTAACCAGAAGGCCACCGTTTTATCTCCAACAATAGCCTGGTCATGGGATTCAGCATAGGCTATGGTACGTTCCTTCCACCGACGATTGACCATGGTTTGCCATAATTCATGAATGTTCCAGTCCTCATCACTCAACTCCTTCAGATATTTAATCCAGAAATCCGGGATGCCCATACCCAGTCTGAAATCAAACCCAATGCCGCCTTCATCTTGTTTTCTGCACAGTCCCGGCATGCCACTCATATCCTCAGCTATTGTGATGGCATCTTTCTTTAGTTTATGAGTGAGTTCATTGGCCAGCTGCAGATATAAAAGTGCATCCCATTCCACCCCCTCAAGGAAGTATTTATCATAGTGATCGAAGCTGGTAAAATCACCATGATGGAAATACATCATGGAAGTAACGCCATCGAAACGGAATCCATCAACGTGAAATTCATTTATCCAATAAGCCAGATTAGATAACAGGAATTGCCGGACCTCCCATTTTCCATAATTAAACAATTTGGAATCCCATGCACTATGTATTCCCCTGCCTCCCGGATGAAAATATTGATCATCCGAACCGTCGAATTCATTAAGTCCCTCGGCTATGTTCTTTACGGCATGCGAGTGCACGATGTCAATGATCACTGCAATGCCCATCTTATGTGCTTCGTTTACCAGGTATTTAAAATCTTCCGGTGTGCCGAAACGGCTTGTAGGTGCGAAAAAACTGGACACATGGTATCCGAAAGAACCATAATAAGGATGTTCCTGTATGGCCATGAATTGTATGGAATTATATCCAAGATCCTTTATCCTAGGCAATACCTCCTCTGCAAATTCCAGGTAGGTCCCTACGCCTTCTTTTTCCTGTGCCATACCGATATGAACTTCATAAATGATAGGAGCTTTGTTTATGGGCCCCAGTCTGAATCCTTTATCTGTCCATTTATATTCCTCCGCCGGTTCCCACACCTGACCTGAAAAATCATGACTTTCAGGATCCTGGACAGTGCGTCGTATATAGGCCGGGATCCTGTCTCTTTCCGAATGATCAGCAACCACATGGACCTTCACCTTATCACCATGTTTTAAGGTATTACCATCAATAAAGACCTCCCAGATGCCACCCTCGTTTCTGTGCAAAGGATGGGAATCCCTGTTCCAATTATTAAATTCTCCGATAAGGCTCAGGGACCTGGCTGCAGGGGCCCACTCCCGGTACCACCATCCCTTCTTTTTCTTATCATAGTTGATACCCATATACTTATAGGCTTCTGAAAATGACTTTAAGGAACCTGCTTCTCTTTCAATAGACTGCACCAGATTATTAAATCTTTTGATGCGGCCGGCGATCTCATCGGTATAGGGTTCCAGCCAGGGATCGTCTTTTACAAGGATTGGAATATTCTTTTTGCTCATGGTAAATGATTTGAAAAATGAAAATAACAATCCTATTGATATTTCCCAATCACTAAGGGAAGACAATTTATTTTTATTTCCTTTGTATCAATATATTTCAAAGATATGAGAACAATCGGATTAATCGGAGGACTTAGCTGGCAGTCTACACAGACGTACTATCAAATCATAAATACTGAAGTAAATGAAAGATTAGGAAAAAACCATTCGGCCAGCATCCTGATGTATTCCTTTGATTTTGAAGAGATTGAATCCCTTCAGTATAAATCTGACTGGGATGCTCTAAATGAACTCATGGCTGCCGCAGGACATAAATTGAACGATGCAGGAGCCGATTGTTTGCTGATCTGTTCAAATACAATGCACGAATGTGCTCCTCACATTGAGAAACAAATAGATATCCCTTTAATACATATTGCTGATACTGTTGGAGATTTTCTGGTAAAAGGTAATTTTAAAAGGGCTGCCCTGCTGGGAACAAAGTTCCTGATGAACTCAGATACTTATACAGATAGGTTAAGGAAAAAGTTTGGGATCGAAACCATCCTGCCTGATGATGAAAATATTGAGGTGATCAATCAAATCATTTACAATGAACTGGTAAAAGGTATAATAAAAGATCATTCCAGGGACAGAATGTTGACTATCATTGAGGATATGGAATTCAAGGATGCTGAGGCAGTGATCCTGGGGTGTACCGAGATCCCCTTATTGATCAAGCAGGATCATTGTGATATTCCCGTAATAGACACCACCGATATTCATGCCAGATCTGCTGTAAATTATATAATAGGGACATAGACAGTAAATAATTGCTTAAATTTAAGTCGAATCGTTAGTTATATCCGTTTAGAAAGTAGGTGCGAAACAGAATTTTACATATTGGGGTTATCTTATTTTTGCCTTTCCTGGCAAAGGCACAGGATATCGACCAGAAGGAGAAAATCAAGATAAATGGAATCATATACGATGCAAAAACGAGTGAGCGGATCCCGTTTGTACATATTATTGATGTTACTTTGAATACGGGAACTTCCGCTGATGATAACGGGAATTTTTCCCTCACAACAAATCGCGGAGACTCCATAAAGTTCACTGCCGTTGGATATAGTGATTTCTATATTTTATTAAATGATTCGATCAGGAATAATTCCTACCAGGTCATCAGGTTGGAACCAAAAGCTTATTTGCTCGAGAGCATGGATTTCTATGCGAATGATCCTATGAAAGGCTTTTATCTCAAGGATATCCCAAGAGATACAATTAAGATTTATGGCAATAAAGGTGCCCCAGGTGCATCCTACTGGAATGTTCTTCCGAACGGTGGAAGCGGTTATGTGGAAGCCTTTGCAAATCTATTCAGCAAAAGAGCGAAGCAGGAAAAGAAACTGGCGAAAATACTAGAAGAAGAACGCATGCTTAAAATGCAGGAAGAAGCTGAAATCGTTCAGAGGAAGACTTCAGAAGAAAAATATAATGCTGACCTGGTTAACAGGATCACTGACCTTGAAGGAGAAGATCTCGAAAACTTCATATTGGAATTTAAACCATCGAGAGGATTTATACTCCGGGCAACGGAATATGAGATCGCACTTCAGATCGTAGAAAGTTATCGTGAATATGCCTATTATAATGGCCTGGAAGTTGATATGGATGAAATCCTCAGACGGGCCAAGTTCAGTGATTGAACAAAATACCCTCCATTCGACGATTTAAATTCCTCAATAGGGAATTAAATTCTTCCCAACTTGAGATCAATCTGGGTCCAATACCTGCTTATTTCCAGAAATTCCTTGACATGATCTCTTCTCCGATCTTCCTGTACTGGTTGATCACCCGGATGTTCGTAAAATCATGAAAGTAATCCAGATTATCAAAATTCTGATTTTCCGGGTCCCTGGAAGTAATATGCCCATTACGGCTCAGGTATTTTTTTGACTTATAATAATGATTTGTTCTCATAACTGTTTCACCTGTTTACATTACTATGACAAACAATATGCCAAATACCCTTATTCTAATTCATTAAAATTTTAAAAATCCAATTTTTCAGCACGCATTCAGCATGCTGTGGTCTCCACTTTCCATTTAGTATACGAAATCAATAGAAACATGATCATTCTTACAACACCAAAAATCAGACTTTTAAATTAAAAATTTACGAAAAATGTATATTCCTATAAATATCGTACGCTTTATGCTTGTCTGGGTTTCAAAAGATAGGATAAAATTCAATCCCGCTCATAAAGAACCTTACCTCCGACAATGGTCATATCGATTTCGGTTGAAAGCAGATCCTCCTCCGGGATGGTCATGATGTCGTCTGAGAACACGGTGAAGTCTGCAAGTTTGCCCGGTTCTATAGACCCCTTAATGTTTTCTTCAAAGGCTCCGAAAGCTGCATCTATTGTATAAGATCGCAAAGCTTCTTCTCTGCTCATCTTCTGGTCTGGCTCATAACCTCCCGGGGGCAGGCCCTGAAGTGTTTTCCTGGATATTGAAGCATAGAAAGAGGCTATAGGAGACAAAGGTTCCACAGGCACATCCGTTCCGTTAACGATCCTGGCACCACTCTGCAATAATTTCTGCCATACATACGCACCTTCGAGGATCCTGTCTTCACCCAGCCGGTCTATTGCCCATGGCCTGTCAGATGACATATGAATTGCCTGCATGGCGGGTATAACTCCGAGGTTGGCAAATCTGGGGATATCCGATGCTGCAAGGTGCTGGGCATGTTCTATCCGAAACCTGGCATCATTCTGATCCGGATATTTCTTATAGGCTTTTTCATATATATCAAGCACTTCCTTATTTCCACGGTCACCAATAGCATGAGTGCATACCTGAAATCCGTTTTGAATAGCCTGGTCACACACTTCCTGCAAATAAGACAGCTCACTTACCGCATGCCCGTAATGTCCCGGCATATCCGTATAGGGTTCAATAAGCCAGGCACCCCGTGAGCCAAGGGCACCATCTACAAAAAGTTTGATGGACCGGATGGTCAAGAAATCATTTCCCAGGCCTACTTCAGGACCGTTTGAAAAATATTTATCCAGCAAAGCCCTGTTCCCACCCGATAACATAACATATAACCTTGTGGAAAAACCACCTTCAGCCAGGATCTGTTTCATCAGATTTATGGTTTTCTCACCTTCACCCGCATCGTGAAATGAGGTAATCCCATTTTCAAGGCAGTTCCGGCCGGCCAGTTCAAAGGCTTTTCTGTCACTCTCCTCATTATTTTCAGGTATGAACTGACCGATTAGCCCCATGGCTGATTCGTTAAAAATACCGGTAAGATTGCCTTCGGCATCTTTAATTATTTCTCCCCCTTCCTGAAAATCCATGGCAGGGCCTAAATTGGCGATTTCCATCGCTTTTGCATTAGCCAACAGGGCATGACCACTGGCATGGCGCAATACCACGGGATTATCCGGAGATACTTCACTAAGCATATGATGCGTTGGGAATCCTTTTACTTCTACTTCTACAGTTTTTTCCCATTTGCTTTGATGCCATCCTCTTCCCAGGATCCACTCTCCTGGTTCCGCTTCTAGTACGGCTTGCCTGACCTTCTCAACTATCTCATGATAACTCGATGTACCCATCAGGTTGAGCGACATCAGACTGTAGCCCATGCCCATATAGTGTCCATGTCCCTCGATCAATCCGGGGGTCATCAGTCTGCCCTTGAGGTCGATTGTTGTTGTCTCTTTGCCAATGTATGAATTGATCTGATTAGTTGAACC
>CBDUCT010000100.1:0-10200 GCA_965365715.1 uncultured Cyclobacteriaceae bacterium
TTGCAACCGCTTCGCTATGGATAGCTTGTTTTGTTTTAACTTATACTTTTCCCTGGCTGAACAAAACGTTGAATTCTTTTGGTACCTTCTGGCTCTATGCCTTCATCTGCATCTTAGGATTTGTCTATATCAAAAGAAAACTCATTGAGACCAAAAGAAAGACACTGGAAGAAGTTGAAAACCTGCTAACTAAAAAGTAATATGATCAGAAATTTTATTAATCTTTCGGCACTTAGAACAATACAATTAGTTGGAATAGCTTTTCTATTAACCATGATCAGTTGTGAATCTGAGAAGGAATGGGAGTCACCTAATTTCTTATTTATCCTGGTTGATGACCTGGGATGGACCGATCTTGGTAGTTTTGGAAGTTCATTTTATGAAACGCCAAATATTGACAGGTTTTCTGAAAAAGCCATGAAATTTACACAAGCATACGCTGCCTGCCCTGTATGCAGCCCAACCCGGGCCAGCATTATGACCGGCAAGTATCCTGCCCGATTAAATACCACAGACTGGTTTGGAGCCCCTCAGCCCTATAATGTTGAGAAACACTGGACAAGAAATAAACCCTTGATCCCGGCAGAGTACATTGAACATATGCCACTGGAAGAGGTCACGATTGCTGAAATACTGAAAGAAAATGGGTATTCAACATTCTTTGCAGGGAAATGGCATTTAGGAGGAGAGGGTTATTATCCGGAAGACCAGGGATTTGATATCAATAAGGGCGGTTGGGAAAGAGGCGGCCCATACGGTCCCGGAAAGTATTTTACGCCATATGGCAACCCAAAGCTGGAAGATGGACCGGAAGGCGAGCATTTGCCGGATCGCCTCGCACAGGAAACCATTGATTTTATATCGATGCAAAAAGAAAACCCTTTCTTTGCCTATTTATCATTTTACTCGGTTCACACCCCTTTAATCGGACGTCCCGACCTGGTGGAGAAATATCAGATTAAATCAGAATCTGTGGATTATGATGGTGAAGATTTTATCCCGTTAAACAATAACCAATGGAGGCAGGTACAAAACCACACTGTTTATGCAGCAATGGTGGAAGCAATGGACGAAGCAGTTGGCAGGGTTTTGACGGCAATTGATTCTTTGGGTATCTCTGATAATACCGTAGTATTTTTTATGTCAGATAATGGTGGTTTGAGTACAAGTGAAGGTCATCCTACGACGAATCTACCTCTAAAAGCCGGCAAGGGGTGGTTATATGAAGGGGGTATTAGGGAACCCATGATCATTCGGTGGCCAGGTGTCTCTGATCCGAATAGTATAAGTGAATTTCCAGTTACAAGCACAGATTTCTACCCTACCATTCTTGAAATGGCAAATATTTCACTCAGGCCTGATCTGCATATTGATGGAATGAGTTTGACTCCGTTATTGAAAGGAGAAGAAGAGTTATCACGGGATGCAATTTACTGGCATTATCCGCACTATGGGAACCAGGGAGGCAGCCCGGGTTCTGCTATACGATCCGGGAATTACAAACTCATAGAGTATTTTGAAGACGGGCACCTTGAACTGTATGATTTATCTAAAGATATCGGTGAATCAGAAAACCTGATTGAAACCAAACCAGAAATAGCTGATTCTCTGCTTGAACAGCTCAGGAAATGGAGGCTGGAGGTTGAAGCCAGGAACCCCTCTGATAATCCGGCATTTCAACCGGAATAGGGATTTATGATACCACCGGAATCCTTACACGGCCTCCAATACTATGAACATCAATTATCTCA
Source organism: uncultured Cyclobacteriaceae bacterium (assembly GCA_965365715.1). Taxonomy (GTDB): domain Bacteria; phylum Bacteroidota; class Bacteroidia; order Cytophagales; family Cyclobacteriaceae; genus JAGTVG01. The sequence goes on from CBDUCT010000100.1 coordinate 1,752, forward strand.
TTACGAATTCGATAATAATGTTCCGGGTATTTCATACTCAGTTTGGAAGGTTTCTTCCCAATAATAATCTCGATCATTGCTTCCCGAACTTGTTGTGGACTCATCTTTTTCATAACAGAAATTATTATTTATTGATTAACAAATTATACTGTTAATGGAAAGTCCGGTGATTGGTAACCCAATATCCTAGAAATAAGTAAAAATAATTGAATTTCTACAGATTACATCCAGGTATTATTATGAATGAAGTTCCATTGGCAATTGATGATCCTGAATGTAATCCTTGTAGGTTTGGTAGTCCGATTCATTCTGCCTGGCATAATCCATCGAAAAGGCTGCAATGGCATCATCAAATTTTTCACTTTTACCCAGATAACCTGATATAATTATCGGATCGACAGTACGGGCATGCGCTTTTTCCAAAGTAAATCCCCTGAGCCTGGCCATATGCCGAAGTTTACGAAATGAAAGATTTTCAAGTTCTATGGACCCTTTCCAGTCCTTTAACTGTCTCCAGTAATATTGATTTCCTGTAATATCACCCGTTGACCATCCCAGGAAAGGATCACTTACGGTCTGCATAAGGCGCTGACCTTCAACCACGCGCCGTCCGGAATGCTCATACTGACTTGCCGGGAGGAATTCCTCGAGAACTGAAGTTTGCGCCTGCTTGATCTGAAGGAAGAATGGATCTGCTTTGGTTTTATGTTCAAGTAGAATAATGTGACAGCTTGTTCCAATACTGCCTACCCCTACCACTTTCAATGCCGCATCCATAAGCGTATAGTCATTAAGAAATGCCATGGTATGATTGGCTAAGGTTTTTTGATATTGTTCATATTGATTTTTGATGAAATCAAACACTTCCTGTTCATCATGATCTTTTTTAAGAATTTTTGTTGGGACAATAAAAGGTGGATCATGGATGATATTTACCATATCATCTATAACCTCTGTCAGTTTGTGGAAAACATGAAAATGATCTTTTGATTTGGCCTTATTAGTGAACTTTTCAAACTTTTTTTTGCCCTTATTTTTATCAATTTTCTTATCAAGGTTTTCAAAGGCGACTAAACTGTACCAAATATCAGTTGCAAGCATTTTAGAGATCTTTCGCATGCTTTCACGATACGATCGTGTTACAAATGAACAAATGGATTTAATATCTTTTTCAGGCAATTTGGAATAAAATCCTGCTATGGCAAAACTGGCAGCCAGTCTTTTAACATCCCATTCCCATGGGCCGGGCAATGTTTCATCAAAATCATTCAAGTCATAGATGAGCTGCCTTTCCGGGGATGCGTATACGCCGAAATTTCCAAGATGTGCATCACCACAGATTTGTGCATTCAATCCTGAAACAGGGGTATCCCTGAGATCAAAGGCCATGATCCTGGCTGCTCCCCTGTAAAATGTAAATGGGGACACAAGCATTCCTCCCCTTCTGTAGGGTACCAATCTCTGGATCCTGCTTTCATTTTGACCTTCTATTAATTCACAGGCTACTTCCCTATGTTCATTAACACTAAAACCTGAATGACTTTCAAGTGTAGTTTGCTCCCTTAAACTTCTCCCCTTTTCGATCCCTTCCTTATAGAGTCTTTTATTTTTTGCCTTAAAATGATTGCTCATATAAACGTTTTTATTGTAGTGCTTAAAATGTTGTCTGTTATAACAAAATATGAAAATATATCATCAAATCCCAGTTAAATCAGGATCTTTAAATCACACCAAATAAAGATTTAAGCTCGATATTCGTTTTTAAAGAGTTACATCCCGCGTGTCAGGCGGATCTCTTCCGGACATCTCGATGTAATCACAAATGATCTAGTAACTCAACTGAATGCTATCCTGGGCAGGGACCCATCCCCCACCCAGTGCTTGGTAAAGTGTTACCGTTGAAGTCAATTGAAGTTGGAGAGTTTGTGATGCCTTAAGCCTTGAATCAAAACTGGAACGCTGTAGATCCAGTACCTCCAGATAACTGGTAAGACCACCATCAAACCTGGGCCAGGACAGATCGGCTGCTTCCATCGCTGCGATTACCTGGCCTTTTCTAAGTTCATATTCGTTTTTATAGGTTTCTACTGCAATCATGGCGTCTTCTACCTCCCTAATGGCATTTAGAAAAGTAAATTCATAATTATTTAACAACTGAGTCGTACGCGCCTCTTCGACTTCCACCCGTCTTTTATTCGCTTTATTATTAAATAAAGGGCCAAGGATCTGGGCACTTAAGGCAGCAAATCCAAGTGTGGGATTGGTAAATTGCATGCCCATATCTGCTGACAAAGTCAGGGATGGATATTTCAGCGCTTCAGCTGCCCCTATCCTTGCCGTCTGGGCGTGAAGACTTCGCTCAGCAGCCAGCACATCCGGACGCCTGTCCAGAAGTTCGGAGGGTAATCCGGCAGGCATATCCGGTGGAAACACCTGATCCAGCAGTGAAAGCCCCCTGGGAATAGATTGCGGTGGAGTACCCATAAGCACACTTATAGCATTTTCAATCTGGGTCCTTGACCGGGTAAATGCCTGAATGGCCGTTTGGGCTTCAGCGAGTTGTATTTTTGCCTGGTTGACATCAACCTGTGTAACAAAGCCACCTTTATACCTTGCTTCGACAATATCAAGATTGCTTTGCCATATTTCAGCCGTGCTTTCAGAAATATCAAGGCGATTGTCTAGATCTCTTAGTGCAATGTATGCATTGGCCACCTCAGCGACAATAATAATGGTAAGGGCCCTGTATGCTTCTTCTGTGACCAGGTATTCCTGAAGTGCAGCTTCATTGAGTCGCCGGATCCGTCCCCAGAGATCCACAATGTAGGATATGTTAACGACTCCTGAAGCATCATTTGTGGCGCCGGATGATTCTGTATCGAATGAAGAAGATCCGCTAATACCGTAATTTACCCTTGGATACAGATCTGCACGCACTATATCAATAGTTGCCCTGGCCTCATCTATCCTGGCAATGGCCGCTTTCAAATCATTGTTGTTCTTCAAAGCGATCCAAATAAGATTCGTAAGTGTCGTATCGCCAAACATCTCCCACCAGGGTGTATTGGCAATCGATATTCCTTCAGTAAGATCTTTCCGATATGAATCCGTATCCATCTCTGTTGACCGGGTATAATTGGGGCCCAGTTTACAGGAATTGATAACGATAGCTATGAAAGTTAATCCTGCCAGGATAATGAAATGTTTTTTCGAACGTACAAGAACTTTAAGCGCTTTCATTTGATTCAGAAGTTTTATTTGAACTAGAAATTCGCTGCAGAAACCAGTTGGCCATAACCACATAAGTAACTGCAATACCAATTTGAATGATCCGTTCCCAGACTTTCTCACCCGCATCCCCTTCGGAAGAGGTTACGGATCCGAGCACCAGTAGGTAAGTGGAAAAAGCAGTTCCGTACAAAGCCGCTGTAGGCTTCCCGGAATATACCATTTTCCCGAAATACAGACTTATGACCAGGGTAATCAATATTAAAAAGAAAAAATCAGGAACAACGACCAACAGGTTATAAGCTAAAATGGCACTAACCCCACCTGCCAGATTGGCCAGGATCAGCATCAGACCCGCTTTGAAATTTGAACCTTTTGGATTCAGAGACAAAACAGCAACAAAAATTAATACCAGAATCGATTCGGTCCACAGGAACATATAGTACATTATGACTACCGGAAACACGATAATCAAATTTATTAATGCCATTCTAAACCTTTGAGCAGGCGTTGATTTAACAGCTGCCTTCTTTGTCTCCATCGCAGAATCTGAATAGGAAAATGGGAAGATCGTAAAAACAAACCAGACCAGTATGACAGCGAAGATGGCATTGATCACAAGACTGATGCCTACCACTGCACCTGTTTGATAGGATGATGTCGATAACAGCGGGATCAGGAACAGGGATATCAATAACCAGACTTTCAGCAGTGGATTGATGGTTGCGGAATAAAACAAGTGGAGCAGGATAAGCCCTAAAAGTAATACAAATACCATTGGGATACCAATGAAAAACCATCCGAACATGAATCCCAGAAAACAGGCGAAAGCTATCGAGAGGATGAACCCGATACCTGCGCGGAAAGACAATGGAGGAATCCCGGGGGTAAAAAAACTTAGGGCCAATACAGGGGTGATATAGGCCAGCATATAATCATAACCCGCTGAGAATGCAAAAATGATTGTAGTACCTACTGCGTAACGAAAGACCGGAAAAGCCTCCCGCCAACTATAGCGAAGGATAAATCTTGATAGTACATTATCTGACATAGGATAACCAGCTTAAAAATCGGATCCTGTATCTGCCGGTAGCATTCAGAAAACCATGATCACCGGTATAAACCACTACATCTACCTGGGATCCAAACCTGGGGATCACTCCAATTTCCTCTCTATTGAACGATATGATTACAGGAAATCTTTGAGGATCCCGGAGCCAACCCTCTGAATTCGAAATGGTAGGCAGGTCTCCCCTGGTGGTATTTCCTGTTGTGACACCATATCCAATACTCCGTACTTTTCCTGTAAATATTTTACCTGGTCTGACATCCAGTGAAAACTCAACGGGATCTCCCGGTTTTATGTTTGATATATTGTTTTCTTTCATATCTGCCTGAATCCAGGCATCATCCTCGGACACCACGGTTGCCAGAGGTTGCCCAGCAGCTGCATAGTAACCAATGTCGATGCTGTAACTTTCTATATAGCCTTTTGCGGTGGCGATAACGGAACAAAATGCCAGATCAAGCTGGGCCTGTTCAAGGGCTTTAACAGCCTCCCTGAACTGGGCGTTTTCTTCACCACTGAATCCCAAGGCCTGCTGGGATCTTTCGAGATCAGCTTCTGCTGCAGAAACTTGTTCTGTTGCCTGTGATAACCCGGTCTCAGCCTGGTCCCGGTCAGCCTGCGACAAAGCGCCCGGATTCTCTTCCTGAACCGTTTGTACCCTGTTCCAGTTTCGCTGTGCCCGATCCAATTGAGCCCTGGCCACGCCCAATCGGCCTGCAGAAGATTTTACGGATGCGGTCCGTGCTGCTACTGTTTGCGCAGTTCGGTCTAGACTGGCTTCAGCTTTCTGTACAGCAAGGAGAAAAGGTCTTTCATCTATCAGGAATAAGGTATCGCCAGGATTTACCTGGCTGTGAAGATGCACATTGATTCTGGTTAGATTTCCGGAAACCCTTGGAGAAATCGGGATCATCAATCCGTTTATCCTGGCCTGATCGGTATAGGGAACATTTCTGTCGGAAAGAACATACCAGATAAAGAATGATATGGCGAAAATCAAAAGTATAACCGTAACAATTTTGACAGGACTCTTATTGGATTGCTCCTTTTGATCTTCATCCATGGATGATTCCGGATTTGATCCTTTATCCTCCCCTTGATTTTGTTCCGGATCAGGATCGCTTACATCTTTTGCCATATATCGCTATCGATTAAAGGTATCAGGTTTATAAATTATAGAAAAAAATGTCATTTTGATTCAACCTCTGGTTCCATAGATTTATTATCTTCTTCCAGCCAGAATGTGAAAACCCTGTATCCCAGCGAAAGCACTATAGCTCCCGTAAACAATCCAATAAATCCGGAAAGCATAAAACCTCCGATAACGCCCAGAAATATGACCAGCATAGGCACCGGAGCACCCTTCCCAAGTAAGATTGGTTTAAGGACATTATCAGAAATCGAAGCCAGGAACAGATAGATGGACCACAGTACTGCAGGGACAGTACCCATGACTGAAAATAAGTATACAATGACAGGGATCACAATAATGGGTGGCGGAAGTTGCAATACCGAAAGCATGAACACCAATATTGCCCACAAGCCTGCATAAGGTACCCCAGCCAGTAAAAAGCCAATCCCAATTAATAAGGATTGGATTAGGGCCACTCCTAAAACTCCTTTGGTAACATTACCCACCGTATCCATAGCAAGTTTTGCAATTTTATCCCCACGCTCTCCCACTAACTTTCTGAATATTTTCTTGGCAGCATCTTCCGTCCCTTTTGTGGCCAGAAGAATTCCGGCAATGATAATGGATACTGCAAACGCCAAAACAGTGGAAGCGATATCCAAAAGATTATCGAGGAATGATTTGCCAATATTGTATATCTGATCCTTATACTTCGTAGTGAAAGCATCCAGATTCAGTGATGCCTGTTCCCACATATTATATGTTCTTTCGCCTATCAAAGGCCAGGTCTTAATCTTTTCTTCTGGTGGCGGGATGGTTAAAGTTCCTGCTTCCATACTGGCATGAAGTTCTTTGGTACCGTGTATCGCAGAATCCAGCAGCCACCAGCTCGGTAGAATTAGAATGAGTAATCCAACAACAATGATGATTGTAGCCGACCACTTCCTGCTTTCATTCAGGCGGGCATTTATCGTATTATACACCGGAGCCAATGCGATCGCAAGTATTATACCCCACAGGATAATGCTCGAAAACGGATACAGGATCTGAAAACACCAGGCAATCAGTAAAACTAAAAGAGCCAGGCGTATGAATATTTCTACAGCTATCCGAATGGATTGAGACTGATTTTGATTATTTTTCATGGTAGAGTAATGTTTTGAAAGAAGAAGTCAATTTATGAATTTTATTTGATTATCCAACAAAATTAGCCCTTCCCATAAATGGAAAAGAATAACTATTTCTCAAATATGATGTGGCTAAAACTTAAATCCTATCCCAAGCATAAGTGAATTTATGAAACCATCCCTGTACCAGCTGTTCGATAAATATGCCCACTCATATTCCAGATTTAAAAGAGTGCGTTCACTAATATTAATATCTAATCCGGCACCAAGTCCACCATAAAACCCGGTATCTCCAGTATCAATATTCCCGCCAAGTGATCCTGATATGTCGTAGTCAGAAAAATGCATTCCTAATGCACCTTTAATAAATGGCCTGAAAGTAGACTCCCAGGCAAGAAATGTATATTTGGGTACATAATATATTGGCCAATGTCCGGCTTTAAACTCAGATTCGGTTGTTCCAGGACCTGTGTCTACAATAGTGGCACTCGTATGGATATATCCGAAATTCATACCATGTGAAAGATTGGCTTCCATGGGGGTAAACTCATATAACACATTAATTCTCCATCCGGTGGTGCTCTCATCTACATCTTCTACATTGGCAAATGAATATCCCCCGCTTATCGTTACACAGTTTTCCTGAGCCTGACTATAACTTATTGCAAAAGCGAAAAAAAAGGTGATTATTAGTTTTAGATTTTTCATTTTAATAGAATTAATATTTGTTTAATAATTAGATGTCATTTTATATCGGAATTAATTATAATGTTTTTTGAGCCTTCATTTTTGTTTATATATATACTTTATAATAGTGGTATATTCCGTATCATCGGTATTGACTTTCAAAACTCTGAGAAAGCCTATATAAGACTCATTTAACTTCATTCGTAGTTGATTCACTTCCACGGTGGCTTCCAAATATTGATCTCTTGAAGCATTCTTGTTTACCAATAATTCAGAGTGGTTTACATCAAATTTTTCGTAGGTATCTACCACTTCATCCCATAATTTCACCAAATTATTCAACTCCTCAATCACCTTATTTTTTTTTGTATCGATGGCTATGGAAGAATTAATCGTATTCGACATATTTTGAAGGTAATTATTTATCCCCTTTTTCATTTCTTCCTTCTGCTGTTTCTCTTCAAGTTTAACAGCAGCCTCCGAGGACATGGATAAAATATTATCCCACTCCTCATCATTGATTTTCTGCACAATCAACATCCTTGTGTTAATAGCGTTTTCCTGCAGTTCTTTTCTTTCTTCCATGGATGCATCAAAAAAGTCTTTGTACCATTGATCTGCCGTACTCTTATCCAGATCTTTTTCTTTCATAAGCTTTGCACGACGCTTATAGTCCTTTTGAAATTCTTTTACATATGCAGTATGCTCTTTAAGAATAGACTGCAATTCTTTTTTTCGATCCTTATCTGTTACATACTTTTTAATGCCCTGGTCCAGCTTATCCATGAAGAATATTTCCTGATTTCCAGCGCCAAATAACATCATGATCAACGTTGCAATTCCTATTATCATAATTTATATATTTTAAGTTGTTCTATTATTTATTTGATTGAATCACTCTACCACTTCATTAGATACTTTTTAAATACTAAACCCAGTTTATTTATACTGGGATATATTATATTTTATCGTTTAACATATTTACAGAAATAATAGAGAAATGGTGTTCATAAAGTGTTTTAAGGATACTTGACAAGGCTGTTTGATCGTTTATCCTTCCAATCAACTCGGTAGTTGTATCAGACCCTTTCGACTGCAATACATTAATCTGCATTCCGCCCAGTTTTTCAGACCAGTTCTTGAAAATAGAACCTTCTACTTCAATTTTGTAGATCGCGGGACTATGAAATTTAAAACCAACCATTT
>CBDUCT010000101.1:0-10086 GCA_965365715.1 uncultured Cyclobacteriaceae bacterium
GTATAATCACTGTATCCATCATCAAAATACTCCGAAGAGTCCGGTAAATATTTTTCATCATCCGCTGACAAACCACCTATTCCCCATATTGAGAACGTACCAATTTTTTCGGTAGGCAGATTAATCTTGAAAGACAGGTCCTGGTAATCAGCAATCGTGTTCTCAGAAACCTGAATGCCAAAATCATTTAATAAAGACAAAGTTGAATAACGATAATTGAAAAGAAATGAACCACCATATCCTTTCTTGAACGGTCCCTCAGCAGACAGGTCGATACCCAGCACACCTGCCTGAATAGTAAACTCATTTTCCTGGTTATTTCCATTTCGGAGGTTGATGTCAAATACACCAGACAAGGCGTTCCCATATTCAGCGGGGAATGCACCGGTATAGAAATCGGAATTTCCAAGCATATTCGCACTTAGTATACTTATTGCACCGGAAGAATATCCTTCCTCAGCAAAGTGATTCGGACTTGGAATCTCAACACCTTCCAGTCTCCATAATAACCAATTGGGAGAATTACCTCTGATCACAATTTCATTCGATGCATCATCAGTTCCTGAAACACCTGCAAAGACCTGGGCCATCCTTGCCGGGTCTCCAATAGTGGCAGCATATCGCTTTGTTTCCTCGGCATTGAATGCCTTGGCATTTATAATGGCCATTTCATTTACCGGTTCTCCATTTGAACCAAGGATGGTAACTCCACCCAATGACTGTACCTGTTCTGACAATTCAATGGTAAGAACAACTTCTTTGGCGGATCCCAACAATATCTCCGGGACGTAGGCATCAGCATATCCCACAAAGGTTACCTTTAAGGTATGACGTCCGACCGGTACATCTTCGATAACGAAATTACCGTCTATATCAGTCGTGCCACCAATAATAGGGTCAGTATTTAAGATATGTACTGTCGCGAAAGACAACTCGGCTTTAGAATCCTTGTCATAGACCTTGCCCCTGATTGTTTGTCTTAAAACATCCTGATCTTCTGAAGTTTTATTTGAGCTTTCTTCTATTGGTTTTATGACAATCGTATTATTGACCTTTTCAAAGGTGAGTCCGGTATTTTTAAGGATTTCAGTCAATGCTGCCTCAACAGTTACTTCCTCAAGAGACACAGAAATCCTTGGTGCCTTTTTTATCTGCTCATCGTTTAAAATGAAGCTTACATCTGTCTGTTCCCTGATCTCATCGATTGCCATTCCAATACTGACATCATTCATCTTTAGGTTAATAAGATCAGATTGTGCCTGAACTGTGTTCGTGATCAACAGGTATAAAGCAATTATCAGGGAATATTTAAACACCTGGTTCATGTATTTTACCACGTAGTACTTCACATTTTTTATGCAATATATTTCCATATACTTAATATTATAAGAATTTCAATTTTTTTTAAGATGTTTATTGAATGGAGATACGCATGGGCATCTCAGGATACTTACAGTATTACAATGATCTGGTCTCTTATTTCAAACCTCACATCGGTCGTCATTTCAAGCATTTCTAGAATGGAAGAAATATTTTGGTCATTATTTATCCGGGCCGTAAAATGATAATCTTTTGCAGCATCTGATTCAAATCGGTATTCAAAGTCATACCATCGGGCTAACCTTTTCATTACCTGGTCCAGGTCTGAATTTTTGAATTCAAACTTTCCCTGGATCCAGGACGTATATTGGGATGTACTGACTTGCATGACCTCAATTAAAGCATTGTCTTTATTGAAAATGGCCTGGTCGTTGGGTATTAGTACTTTTCCTTCAGAAGACGGGTCCAAACTTTCAGAAGTATTAATACTCACTTTTCCTTCTACGAGCGTGGTCTTTACATCAGGGTCATCCGGATAAGTGGATATATTAAAACTTGTTCCGAGCACCCGCACATCTATGTCATCACATGATACTATGAATGGTTTACCATCATGACGAACATCAAAATAAGCTTCCCCTACTAAAAATACCTGTCTGATACTATCTGTAAAAGAAACAGGGTATTTTAAAGATGAACCAGCATTTAAAGTAACCATTGTCCCGTCTGCAAGCTGCAGGGTATAGCCTCCACCCCTTGGTGTTATTAACTCATTATGAACAACAGGCTGAGCTTCCATTATCTCCTCCTCAGCAGAATAGATAAGGGAATTCTGCTGGTTGACTATCCTTGCATCTCCCTCTTTTATTTCCACCTGGAGATTATCCGAATCCAGTTCATATACTTCTCCATCAGATAATACCAGGGTTGCTTTTTGCGAACCGGGAACGTATTTACTGTCCAAACTCGATAATGGTGGAGTTTGAAAATCTTTTATATAATACCAGGATATACCTGCCAGGATTACGAAAGGTACCAGTATAGCCGCGTAGCGTAACATCGTTTTGGGAACAAGCCTAAGCGTTTTAGCCTCAAATAATTCACTTTCAAGTGATGCCCTGATTTTACTTTTTTCAAAGAGCTGATACACTTCAAGTTTTGCTACCAGGTTTTTGTTATCAGTAGCCCGCTTATAAAGCTTATGATTTTCTTCGCTTTCATTCAACCATTCATCCAGGGTTTTTCTTTCTTCAGCAGAAATAGTCCCCCTGTTCACCTTTGCAATAAGACCCGATATATAAAATTGCTTATCCATTAGTTTATCTTCCATCCGATAGTAAAACAACTATGTAAGGCAAGTGGGTGAAGTGAACATGATTTTTTTAAATAAAATTATAATGTCAATAATATTACCCATGCAACAGGATTTAAATTGTCTTTTAATTTAGCATAGGCAATCTTCTTTTGAGTTTTTACTGTGTTTACAGAGATATTCAGCTCATCAGCGATCTCCTGGTTTTTTAAACCTTTGAGAGCCAGGATCATGATTTTTTGTGCGGACTCAGGGAGCTTGGCGATCTCTGAATACAGTTGATTAAAAGCCTCTTCTTCGATAACATGATTTTTGAAAAATTGCTCAGATTCCAGTTCATAGATCAATGCGGATTGATGTTTTTTTCTGACATCCTGATGTTTGAGATAATTGAGGCATTTATTTCTGGCGGAAGTATATAGAAATCCTTTTACAGCGTTAATACTGTTAAAATCTTTATTATGCTTCCAGAAAGCTATAAAAACTTCCTGAATGATGTCTTCCACATCAGATCGATCGGGGACGTACTTATAGCTGAATGCACAAAGTGCGTTAAAATATAAATCAAATGTTTGACCGAAAGCCGCTTTATCTCCTGCATTAATACGTTTAATGAATTCCTTATCCACGTAATCCTCTATAAATCAATCATTGCCTAATTTTAAAATTGATTAATAATTCACAGAAAACAAAATGGCAACTATTATTACTTGGCTAATTTGACAGAACAGAATTCTCCAAGATCATCAATGTATAATGTATTCCCCTCAACCCGGATTGAAGCACCCCCATCCAAAAGCAATTCATGATATGAAATATCGAATGGCAAATTCACCTCGATCCCTGAGACTGGTACCAGGTCACGCAAAGGACGATGTGTGGCAGAAGAAGTATTGACAAGGGATAATTGATATACATTCGGATCTTCATCACTCTGGTTAAGATAAACATGAACACTGCCCGGCGCGTTCGTCTTGAGAATTGCATTATTGCCCAGGAATATATCCAACGAATTTTCTAATTGATCTCTGTAGTCCGGATGCCCGATGGTATAGTTGAGGCGGATTGCTTCGTTGGCAAAATAGACAACCTGCCCTTTGCCATAGACACTCAATACCATAATTGGATTCGAGCTATCCCAGTTCTCTGGAAACGCATTTTCTGGCGGCTGGTTATTGATTTTTGGCAAGTAACCGGTTAAGGTAGTAGCTTCAGGATCAGAACTGACCATCAGGGTTCTTCCACTATTATGCAACAACTCAGTCTTTTCAAATCCTTTTAAAAATTCATTTCGGGTCAAAATCTTTTGATAACAATCTGTATTCGTGTTTATGACTTTTCCAGCATAACTGACTCTAAGCACATCGGATAAACCAAAATCCTCCCTTTGTATGCCATACTCATCGAAGAGAGAAGTTTGAAAGGTAGCGATCAACTTTCCGCCGCCATCGACCCATTCGCGTATAATATTCACATGATCATCGCTCAAGGCAGCTACATTTGGCATTATGAGGACTTTAAACCGATTCAGATTATCTGGATCAAGCTCACTATCTGTCACGAACCCATATTGGTAATGTCCTTCTTCCATCAGTCTGAAAACACCTTTAAGGGGTAATGAAAAATCATCGTCTCCCAACATCTGTCCGGATGCCTTAGAAAAAAATATGGCAATATCCTTAACAGGTTGCAGGTTTTGAATAAGCTCCTGGTTGTTAAAAATATATTGATAAGCATCACTCCCCAGGTAGGCATTCCGGGTATCAAGAGTTTTTGCAGGAAAAGATCCATTGAAATAGCAATTCCAGAATCCGCCACCGACACCTGCGGTTTCCCAAAGCCAGAGCCTTGACTCCAGGGGAGGATCGTATATGTATCTGTGCTCTGTGCCATTACCTCCAAAAAGTATCACGGGAGATTTGTCAGGTCTTAAAGCCTTCAAAAACCGGACAATACTGGATGGATAATATATGTCCTTGTAATCTATAGGATAGCTATTATTGGCAATAAAGCTTACCGTGACCAGAAAATCAAAATATTCCGCTGCACTATACAGGCTGATACCCGTATGTTTCTGTTGCTCCACCCTGTACATATCGAATACCTCTGCAGAATAACTTTTATCCTCTCCGTATTTTTTTACAGTGCCTCTCATTTTTGCCAGTTGTTTCCCGGCTATTATCTCATTCCACCTGTAATAAACTTCCCAGTCATCTTCAGGGTCAGATTTTACAGGAATGTTTTTCTGATGTTTTTCAAAATACAGGTCCTGACAGCGTGTGCAATAGCAGACATTATGAAAATTAACCGCATTATGCCAGATGCCATCGATATTATACTTTTCGAAAAGCTGGGAGATAAAGGCAACAGCGTGTTCATTGCGATAGTAACCATTATAACATGGGGCATACAAACCAGGCGTTGTGTAATTTAATATTATAGGTTCATTATTTTCGTCTCTGGCAAACCAGTCTGGATGGAGATCATATCGTTCTTTATGCACCCCCCTGAAATCAATCCTGGCAATCACTTTGATTCCTGCCTGATGACATCCTGTGACTATATCGGCTAAAAGGTCTCGGTCTCCAATGTATGGATTTACATTGGCCATAGGAAGCGTATTCTGAAAATAATCCACAACACCTCCACCATTAATGACCAGCACATTTGCATGCACTTCTTCCATATATTGGACAAGGCTGTCAACATTATAATCAGCTGCATCAGGTTGTCGAAGTACAGTTTGAAGAATCCGTAGGGGTTGTTGATACCAATATCCTTCCAGGATATTTTCCGTGGATAGACTTCGATCACGCAGACCATCCGACTGGCATGCGAATAATGCAAGTACAAGGAGAAAAGAATAGAATTTAGGCATATTTTGTATTGTAATAATATCAATCCCGACCTATTCCATACACATATTCTACTCCACGAAATACCAGAATACCATCTGAAATTGCCGTGGAAGACCAGAATTTATCATCCAGTGTATTGGTGTAAAGTACTTTGAATTCAGGGCCTGCCTGCAACACATGGGTAGTCCCTGATTCCTCCGGGCAGAAGATCATATCATTGTAAGCAAATGGAGATGCCCAGAAAGACTTCGCCCCCTTTAATCTTTCCCTTTCATAAGCATATTCTCCGGTCCTGGCATTAAAACAATTGATCGTTCCCCCGTTTCTTGCCAATCCATACAGGTACCCTTTATACAAGACAGGTGTGGCCATGGCTATTCTGGATTTAGGTTGTGTCCAGGCAACCCATTCGTTGCTGCTTTCCTCCGGATCGAGGGATATATCTCCTGAAGCCCCGGCTTTTATGGCAAAAAGGGTTCCGCCGCCATCCCGTCTTTCCTCATTACATACATAGATCATTTCCGTATCTCCAACAGGTGAGGTGATGTCCCTGCCTCCCCGCATATCGATTTCCCAAAGAAGTTCTCCGGTATCCGGATCATAGGACCTGGTCTTTTTTCCTCCGGTTACCAGCTCAACCCTCACCTTGTTCTTCCAAATGTAGGGTGTACTCCAGGTTGAGATCTCATCCCGCCTTGCCCGCCACTTCTCATCTCCGGTCATTTTATCAAAAGCGAGGACCTGGGAATTTTCTTCATTATCAAACTGGAGAATTAATAGGTCCTTGTACAAAATAGGTGAACTGGAGGTTCCCCAGTTCGACTGCATAGGATATATCCCTATATTCTTTTCCCAGATCTTATTGCCATCCAGGTCATAGCAGAATAATCCCCTCATTCCAAAGTAAACATACAGGTTCTTACCATCCGTAACCGGAGTTTCGGAAGCATAGGTATTGTCCCGGTGGGTTACTATCCCTGGTTTTCCCAGGTAGGCGGTTTTATTCCAGATCAACTCACCCGAGTTCTTGTTCAGACAATATATTTCAAACCTGTAGTCATCATCAGGCCGGATCCTTCTGTCATCAGCTGCAGGTTCGCTCTGCGCCGTATCCTTTTTCTGAGTTGTCTCCTTTTCCTTGTAGGCTGTAGTAATAAAAACCTTCTCTTCCCAGACAATGGGGCTTGACCACCCTTTGCCGGGTACTTTTGACTTCCAAAGTATGTTTTTATTGTTTCCCCATTCGGCAGGCAAATCAACTTCAGTTGAAACACTATTACCCCCTGGTCCCAGGAACTGAGGCCAATTGCTATTATTAGAACACGACGACAAGATCAGGGCAACGACAATAAAAATTTTGGTATAATTTAATTCTCTCATAACGTTGGTTTTTTATTTCTCGGACTATAATCTGTATTCATTCTGAACTTCTTCATTTTTTTTCAGGTGCCCGTCAAAGGTGTAAATCTCATATTCCTTCAGGATATCATGAACTTTAACATCCGGATGACGGCTTTCGATAGTGATCCAGTTTTCGGGATGATAGATTTCAATATTTATTTTATCCCGGTATTTTTCCCTGATATCCTTTACCTTTCTGATATAGGGCCATACGTGGATCAACACTTTCTCAAGATTGATTGTTGTACATACCCACCTTTCGAATTGACCACTGACAGCCAATTCATCACCTGTGATATCTATGACCCTGGCTCCTTCCCCTGTACTGGATACAATATAGACCTGATTTATCCAGGCATGATATTTCAGAACATTGATAAAGGGTGCCTGTGAAGGAAAACAGATAATCTCAGCACCTTCCTTTTTCAGGTGATCCCAGCAATCAAACCAGTTGGCATCATAACATATCTGTAAACCCAACTTCCCAAAATCCGTTTCAAACACCGGTGGCTCCAAAGTGCCAGGTTTAAGTTTTCCATTCTCGATCTCAGATGGTACCAGGTGGGCTTTGTGGTATACGCCCTCAATTTCCCCTTTTCTATTGAGGAGAACAGCGCTATTATAATAATCACCATTGTTTTTAGTGACCAGCGGACATACAATATAGCATTTCTGTTTCCTGGCTTCTTCTGCTATAATACTGGTTACAGGTCCCGGTATAGTTTCATCCTCGGCAATGTCTTCGGTCCGGCTCTCTTCCCTGACCCATGAGGTTTGAAAAGTTTCGGGCAGGCAGATCAGATCCGGTTCAAAAACATAGGTGTTTTTTATTCTGTTGAGAATATCGCTGATCCTCTCATCGATGGTATCCACAGGCCAAATGCCTCGAAGATCGACACTTGCAGTCACGACTTCCCGGGGCAATCTGTCCTTTTTATTATTGATATCCATATATTCAGTATTAATTGATCCTTTTTAAAAGCATTGTTGTTAAATTTTTATGGTATTAACGGTATTGCGCCTGTATAACCTCTGACTCCCTTAAATCCTCCCTGTAAGTAGGGATTTTGTATTCCTTCAATATGTCTTTCACAAAAAGTTCAGGGTCAAGGCTTTCAATCGTGATATGGCCGGCTCCGGTACCGGCCCCTCCACCCGTATCCCTGAATACTTTAATTTTAACACGTTCCCTGTATTTGGTTAAGATGTCAGGGATACTGTATTTCCCAGGGAAGGTAGGGACATAGGCTTTTTCAAGATTGATATTTGCCCAGGTATAACCCAGTTGAAAACTGCTTGAATCAATATCGATACCAGAAATATCAATGATACGAGCATCCTCTCCTGTACTGGAAACGACATAGTAATTATTCTTCCAGGCGTGAAAGTTCAATATCCTTCCTCCGGGGAATTGGGAAGGGAAGAATACGATCTCTGCACCATCATCCTTGAGATGCGCCCAGCTTTCAAACCAGTTGGCATCAAAGCAGATCTGCATTCCTATTTTTCCAAAATCAGTTTCAAATACCGGAGGGCGCAATGGTCCCGGAATAATCCCTTCCCCATTCTTAATTTCTGTATCTACCGGATGCACCTTGTGATAAGCACCCGCAATGTCACCCTGCCTGTCGATCAGAAGGGCACTATTATAAAACCGGCCATCGTTCTTTGTAATAATAGGACAGATTACGTAGCAATTAAATTTGTTGGCAAAATCTGCTACCCTGCTTGTTACCGGTCCCGGATTATTTTCATCCTCAGCGATTTCTGCGTATGATTTTTGTTCATCGACATAGGATGTATCAAAAGTCTCCGTCAGGCACATAATATCAGGTTCAGAACCGGCAGCCTTTTCCATTCTATCCAGCATATTATTGACCCTGGATTTTATAGATCTTTCGGGATACAGATGCTGAAGATCAACTGAAGCGATCTTCACATTTCTTCTTCGTATTTCCCTTTCGAGGTCGGAGGTTGGTATAGCACATGATTGAGCGCCCAATGAACCAACAATGCCCATTCCCAATCCCTTTGCTGATTTCCCGAGAAAGTTACGCCGGGATATTTCCTTTTTTTTCATATACTTGATCGTTAAGCTTTAGCCTGAAGGTAATAATTCCTGATTTTCTTATTGCTTATGAATATCTCCAGTTTTACATTTTATTTTTAGGATGTAGTAAGATATTGCTTTATTTTCCGAGATTGGACAAAAAATATGTCCTGCTCATCAAACAGTTCAATCCGGCAATAAATATTTCAAGATACGGGATATGAACGTCAATTGCAATCCCTACGTAGCTCATTGAAAGTTTGAATCCGCAGGATTAAGTTACTGGGTTTCAAAGACTCGGGCATTTGTGATTAAGGTTTGTTATTACCAATATCCCGTTATTTTTTAATCCGGGAAGTATACGATTAATCAAGATCTCTGGGAAATTGCACCATCTTTTCGTAAATTTTAAGTCATACAATGCAAATTTTTTATACTTAGTGAATTCCGTTACCTATAAATACCGCCTCATCCCATCCAGTTTATTATGGGTATTTCTTGTATCGTTTTATTGTTTGCTCTATGCATTTCCATCCCTGGCTCAGAATGAGGAAGACCCGGAGAACCTGGAAGTATTCTGGAAATGGATCCGCTGGAATAATCCAGGAAGTTTTTTGATAGACCATTATATTCAGCAAGCCGATGTCCTTTACGAACAGAGAAAGAATGACATCAAACAATTAAAAACAAAGAAAGACTGGCAGGATCGTCAGGTTTTGGTGCGGGAAAAACTTAACCAGCTGATTGGACCTTTTCCTGAAAAGACAGCTTTGAATCCCAGGATCACCGGTGTAATTCAAAAAGATGGATACAGGGTAGAAAAGCTTGTTTATGAATCCATGCCAGGTTTTTATGTGACAGGTTGTGTTTTTATACCGGATAATATTGATGGGAAGGCCCCGGCAATTCTGAATGTCATTGGACATAACCAGGAAGCATTCAGGGCTGAACTATATCAACTGGTCTACCTCAACCTTGTGATGAAGGGGTTCATAGTATTGGCCATTGATCCTATCGGCCAGGGAGAGGATGTACAGTTTTATGATCCTAAAATCGGGTTTTCAAAAGTTGGATATACGGTGGTGGAACATTGCTATGCCGGTAACCTAACTTTTCTTTCAGGGATCTCCTTAGCCCGGTATTTT
>CBDUCT010000102.1:0-10041 GCA_965365715.1 uncultured Cyclobacteriaceae bacterium
GTGTGATGCCACAACTGGAATTCTGGGGTGCATCACAGGTGCTATGGCATCTTGGACAGGAGCTTATGGTAGCAGCATCCGCTGACGATCCTGATGTGAGGTTATTGCCGGATATTTATCATATGTTCAGGGGAGGTTCCGGCTTCGATAGTTTAAAAATGGTGAGTGGTCATATGATAGAGATCTTTCATATGAATGATTATATTGGTTCAATTCCCAGGGAGGAACAAACTGATGCTGACAGGGTATACCCGGGAGATGGAGTTGGCCCGGTTAAGCAGGTTCTGCAAGACCTGAAAAACATGGGTGGAGTAAAAGTTCTTTCCCTGGAACTTTTTAACAGGAGCTACTGGGAGCAGGATCCTCTTCAAGTTGCTAAAACAGGTTTGGAAAAGATGAGATCCCTGGTTAGCGATATTTAATTCATCTTCCTGATCCTGACGTCAATTTCTTTTTGGTTTTCCAGTAATTTGACGAGCTCATCCGTATCCGTATTCCCGAAATGGTAAGGATATAATATTTTTGGTTTTAGTCGTGATGCAGCATCTGCCACCATTTCTGAGGTCATCGTATATGGAAGGTTCATGGGGAGAAATGCCACATCGATCTGTGGGAATTCATCCAGTTCAGGGTAATTCTCAGTATCACCACCGATATATACCTTAATATCTGCAAATGTTAATACATAGCCATTCCCTTCTCCTTTAGGATGAAAAGGGCTTCCATTATCTCTTTTATGTACAAGATTATATGCCGGAACTGCCAGGATCTCAATAGCTTTCACATTTTTCTTGTCCCAGTTCTTCATTACAATCCCTCCATCAAAATCCTGGGATATTCTCTCAGTGATAATGATATCAGTATCGGATTTTCTGATCAGATCTATGGCTTCTTTATTCAGATGATCCCCATGCTGATGGGTGACAAGTATGATATCAGCTTTTGGTAGTTTAGAATAATCAGCATAGCTGCTTACAGGATCAATATGAATTATCAGATCATTGAAATTAAACATCAATGTGCCATGTGCAATAAATGTAATTTCCAGAGCTCCTCCTGAAGTCTTGATTATATCTTTCTGGAAATTGTTTTGTGCTGTTGCGAAGCTGAAGGATACAGCGAATATCAGAAATAATGACAGGGACTTTTTCATAATAGTATGAGTATGTAGAAATTTAATATTTATTAAAATCCAATATACGATAATGTAAATTGAAATATAAATTTCTCGTATTCTAATAATGTAGGCTGAAGGTAAAAATTTGATCTATCAGTTTAGTACAATACTGTGCTCATGAGTATATCTGGCTGTAGCATTTACCTGATATAATATATTAAAAAACTATTCCAAAATCAGAAGTATTGTGTTAGTCTGCATTATCATGGGTTCTGATTATTACTTGTCGGTAAAGGTGGCCAGGCTCACAAAATATACCGTTAACGAGGCCATCACGAAAGAGGATAAACGGGCGCTTATTATGGCATCAAGCCAGGAAATCTCACTCCAGATGATTGTAGAAAGTGTACCGACGATCATACCGGTTAGAACTCCCTGCCAGGTTGTTTTTTTCCATTTAAGCGTCAGGAACAGGGCAGGCCCGAAGGAAGCGCCTAATCCGGCCCAGGCATAGGATACCATCGAAAATATTAGTTTCCCTGAAGAAACCGCGATCGTGAATCCGAGGATTCCGATAACTATGGTAATTCCACGACTTAATTTCAGTAATACCTTATCCGAGACTTTCTTATTGAGGGTTTTATGATAAATATCCTCTATTACCGAGGAGGAAATAACCAGCAGCTGGCTGTCGGCGGTTGACATCATCGCGGCAATTGCCCCTGAAATGAAAATTCCAGCTAACCATGATGGAAGTAGTTCGTTTGCCAGGTGGGGCATGACCTGTTCCACATCTTCAAAATAACCCTTTCCATATAAAGCCAGTCCGACCAGACCTATTACTAATCCTCCTGTAAAGGCAGGGATAACCCAGGCAATAGCTATCCTCCTGCTGATTTTGATCTTTGCCGGATTTTTTATCGACATGAACCGGGTTAAAAGATGGGGTTGCCCCATATATCCAAATCCCCAGCTTAGTCCGCTGATTATAAAAGCAAAGGCGAGCCAGCCTGTTTTATTACCGGTCAGGCTTATATAACTATCCCCTGACGCGGCTATTGCCTGTGCAAATTCCCCTTTGGAGCTAAGAATTTCGGCAATCCCGGCCAGGGGAAGTATTACAAGTGCACTGATCATGATAATACCTTGGATCATATCCGTAAAAGCCACGGCAAAAAATCCGCCGAGCATGGTGTATACGATAATAAATGATGCACCGATAACCATGCCCCAGAACTGATCTATTCCAAAAGTGACAAACAGGACTTTGCCTGCCCCGTTAAACTGAGCTGAAAGATAAAACGTGAAAAAGAAAATGATGATCAGGGTGGCTGTGATCCTGATTGCAGTCCTTCCATTCTGAAATTTTTGTGCGAAAAAATCCGGCAAAGTCATCGAGGTTACTTTCTCAGATTCCCTTCGAAGATCTTCCGCAATCACATACCAGTAAAATATTATACCCCATACACATCCAATGGCAGTCCAGACTTCAACTACCCCCAAGGCATAGGCAGCACCAGGCAATCCTAATAATAACCATGCAGATTCTCCTGAGGCCCTTTCACTAAAGGCAACAACCCAGTGGTTTACCTTACGGCCTCCCAGGAAAAAGTCAAAATGACTTTTATTTGATTTATAGGTAATCAGTCCAACAACGAGGATGATCAACAGGTACAGGATAAAACCCAGAAGTGTAAAGCTCATTTTGCACAGAATTAATCCGTTCGAAAGATAATCATAATTGAATAAAATTAAATAGTAAATGAGCATACTCAGTTAAAATCTATGGAAACACTTTTTGAATACTCCTGTCGGGGGATTCAAATTTATCGCAATACAGGTTTATTCCGGGATTGGGTGATAAAAAAGCAGTTTACCTTTTTTTACATTGTTCGAATTGAATTCACTCAAAGCGACTTTCCGCCCACCGAAGCTGGTATTCTGATGGGCTAGTTCAAGTGAACCGTTTTGTTTTACATCATATACAATGGCGGTGTGGTGCTTATAGTTTTCGGTGAATATCATGTTCCCGTCTTTGTATTTTACCATAACATTTTCAAACTGGATGATATCGCCCGGAAGGATTTTTTCTTTTTCCGGATCGTAAAGCTTACCAAATGTATATATGGTACTACGAGAAGTTTTATCGAACTGAGCATCAGCGAAAGTTAGAGCCTGATCAGCCAGGTCCCAGCACTCGCCTCTACCGACGGTCGAGCCAATCACGGTTTTCACATAGCTTATCACCTTGTTATTGACATCAGGAATATCAGTCTGACTTATGGAAGATAGAGGTAAAAAGACTAAAATTAAATAAGATATAATCAATTTATTAGGGACCATATTGCATTCTTACGGCATTACGTCAAAGAGGATATGTCGGGAACAGAAAATCTAATGATCACTAAATACCTGGCTGGTAGTGTATCTTTATTTTAAATACCTGAATGCAGATTTCATCAGTGCTTCACGATCGGCAGTTATCACCGGGTCACTGTAGATCTTTGAGGATAATTCGGCTACCACACCTTTCTTAAATCCTAATTTGTCTGCCAGGTCTTTGCAAAATTCAATTTCGGATTTAAATACCTTCCGGTCAATTTTCATCATCTGGATGACCATATAGAGGTATTGAAATTTTTCATCATTGGTTAATGCTTCGATAGGACCTATAGGTTCCGGTGTTTTGATCAGTTCTTTTACTTCAGCCTCTGATATATTATGAAGTTTCCCCAGATTAAAAATCAATCTTTCCTCACGTTCAGACAGTCTATTATCTGATATCGCCAATTGTATCATTAAACTTAATTGTTTCTTGCGCATAACCAGGTTAATTAAAATTTTTCCTCAAAATATTAAATTAAATCTAATATATAAAGTAAAGGGGGATTAATATGCCCCCATGAAAACTGATCGCTTCAACTTGTAAAGAAATCGAAGACATTGGCCAGTTGACTGCTCTTGGTTTTATACAACTCAGTGTATGTACATCTTTCACAAATTACGGCTGTGAATTTACGATGCTGAACATCAAATATTTTGCTCAGTAATCCACCGGTAGTACTTACTGTTTCTGTTCGATATTGCCTGTTGTTGCATTTAGGGCAACGGTAGTTGATTTGTGATAAATTGTTGTTCATTTTTTTATAATTTATTTTGAATATTCAGTTAATTCATTTTGTCCAGGAGATTCTATACTTGATAGATAAGTTGGTAATTAACCAATTAGTTTCCGGAACCATTTTGATCAAAGTATAAATTCCAAGACATTACTTTTTATTCCGTTTTCTTCCGGATTCTTTCAATGCTTTGTCAATGATCCATTCTATTTGACCATTGGTGCTTCTGAATTCATCAGCAGCCCATTTTTCAACAGCCTCCATCGATTCCTCGTTTATCCTTAATACAAATGGTTTTTTCTTAGCCATTATTCAACTCTGTTAATAGATTTTTCTCCTTCAATTATCTTAGTTATGGCCCATTTTGCCTGATCAGGTTTTTGTGTGCCAATAAGGAGTTTTTTGCCATTTATAAATTGGATCTGCAATCCCATATTGCCTTTAACATTATAGGCCTTTCCCCTGAGTCCGTATCTTAAACCCCATCCCCCATACTCTGTGATTGGATTGTACTTTCGTACTTCCATTTTTTGAATCAATTTGATGGGGATAGTTTTTTCTTTATAGAAGAAGGGAGGAAACCTCAATCTTATTTCCTTTTTATAAATAGCAGTGATCAATTTCGTTTTCTCAAAAAGAAAGAATACAAGCCCCCAAATCAGAAAGACAAAGAACGTAACAAAGACAAGTCCTACATCTGACATGGGATTGTCCCCCCATGGTTTGCCGGCTATAATCTGTTCGTAAAATCCGTAAGCGAGTAATACAATATTCCCGACTGCCAGCACATAAAGGGGGACTTTCAACCATAATTGATCAAAACGCTGTTCTTCACTGAACAATTTCGTATCCAGTATTTCAATGTTTGGTTTAGGGGACCTGTATTTATAACAGGGCTCGCATCCTTATCGGCACACAGTACCACCATAAGATTACTGACCATTGCTGCCTTTCTTTCCTCATCCAAATCAATGATGTCTTTCTTATTCAATTCTTCGAGGGCCATTTCAACCATGCCCACTGCACCTTCAACGATTTTCTGCCTGGCTGCAACGATCGCGGTGGCCTGTTGTCGTCTTAACATGGCACTGGCAATTTCAGGAGCATAAGCAAGATAGCCTATCCTGGCTTCTATTACATGTAATCCGGCAATATCCAATCTTTCTGATAACTCTTTTTCAAGGGCATGATTGATTTCAGTCAAACCGGATCTTAGTGTGATCTCGGCCTGTTCATCATCAAAGTTATCATAAGGATAGGTACCGGCGAGCCCACGGACTGCTGCATCGGACTGTACCCGGACGAAATGCTCATAGTCATTTACCTGGAAGGCTGCTTTAAAGGTATTTTCAACTTTCCAGACCAGGATGACACTTATCTGTATGGGATTCCCCAGTTTATCATTTACCTTGATCTTTTCACTATCGAAATTCTGAGCTCTCAGACTGACCTTCTTACGGATGAAGAAAGGATTTACCCAATGAAAGCCATTCTTCTTGATCGTCCCTTTGTATTTTCCAAATAGTGTCAATACACTGGAATAATTAGGATATACTATTACAAATCCAATGATCATCAACACAGTAAAAAGTACCAAAAGGACAATAAAAACCGGATTGGGCACCATTATTACGGAATAAATTCCGAATGACAATACGACCAGCAGTACAAGTAACATTAAATAGCCGGAGATGGGATTATATTCTTTTTCCTTTTCCATTATAGTATAATTTAAATTGATATTAAAATGATATCATAAAGATACTATATTTTACGAGTAGTTTTAAAAAAGGTTGAGGATTTTTATAAAAATTAATCCACCAGTTAGGTATATTTGGTTAGTACATACAGTGGAACAAGCAAAAAGCGTTATGTTTAATTTTTTTAAGAAAAAAGGGAAGTCAGATAAATCATCAAATCTTCGAATGGTCGACCTTGATCAGAATCCATTAAAACCTGGCGATATGGTTGAGGCATTAAGGTATGATCTGGGTACCTCGAAAGTGATTGAAACAGAAAAAGGGCTTGCTTATGAATCAATCGAATCAGGAAAGGTCGTTACCTGGCATTTGATGGTGGATGCCGCTACAGAGTTTCAAAAAGTAAAAAAGATTGAGAATTAGGATTTTTAAGTAAGATGGAACCGGTGTTTAAAGTGAATTGTATTGAATAAAAATCGATCGACCCTATAGCCCGGAAAGAAAATAGATAAATCTTTTTATCTGGGATAAGCTTCATTTAAGAACTTAGTATAAAGCACTTAGCACTTTAAATAAAGCAGAAGCTTCTAATAATATTTTATGTTCTGAATTCAGAATATTATCTCAAGGAATTATCCCCAAACACTTTTTTAATTATGTCATTAGCATATTTATAAGGATCATCCCGTATTTCCTGTTCCTCATCTGCAATCTTGACAAATAAACCATCCAAAGCCTTATCCGTGACGTATGCGGACAGATCAGATTCTTTAACAGGTTCCAGTTTCATCAGAAAATTTGCCGGGCTTTTCTGAACAGCATTATAAGCCTTCAGAAATTTATCCCATATTACATTGGCAGAAGTATTTCCAACCAGTGGTTTGCTCAGAGAGGCATCAATACTAGGTTCAAACAGGTTGTTCAGGTCCTCTGAGGTTTTATCCTGAAAGTACCTGGTTGCAGATCTTTTACCCGCATTTTTATAGTCTCCTTTTAAGATGGCATATCCATCCTGTATGGTCATTTCTTTTATAGCTTCTTTAAAGATCGGAACGGCCGAAGTAGCAGCATCAGAAGCTGAACGATTGATGGCAACAATCAGATCTTCAATAACTGGTTTTATTGTTGCATTATAGATCTGCTCGCCACCAGGTGCATCTCTCAGATCATTTATAAGTTTATTCAATTCCGGAGGCAGCATGATCTTAATAGCCTGGTCCATCAAATAGCCATCGGGGTCGGATACCAGGTTTACTGCTTTATCAGTACCGATATCCAGGGCGGTTTTCAATCCTTGAATTACCTCGGACTCTGATAGCCCGTCATCTCCATACATGATCGATTGCATCAAAGTACTGCTTGTGCTGCACGATGTAAAAAACACAGCGATAAGGAGTTTTATCAATAAATTTTTCATCTGGTTGAGTTTAATTAAATGTATAACGGCCAAAATTCATTTTAATTGATTCCCAGGTAATAATAATCCTTATCATTTGTATAGTTTTGCTCATTAAAGATGGTTCAATTATGGATACCTCAAAGATCATTTTTGTCATTGACTTTGACAGCACTTTTATTAAATCAGAGACCTTTGATTTATTAGGTCAATATTCATTGGCTGATCAGCCAGACGCCAAGGAAAAACTTAAAAAAATACATCAGATCACCGATGAAGCTATGGAGGGGAATATGGATTTCTCGGAGTCCCTGTCCAGCCGTATAGCCTTATTAGATGCCTCAAAGGATCATTTTGGACCTCTAATCGAGGAAATTAAGGAGGATATTTCACCCTCCTTTTCCAGGAACAGGCAATTTTTTATTAATTATTCCAATCAGATATATATCATTTCCAATGGGTTCCGCGAGATCATTATCCCCGTTGTTCAGGACTTTGGCATTCCTGAAAGAAATATTTTCGCCAATACTTTCACATATTCCAATGATGGTAAAATCACAGGATTTGATAGAAACAATATCTTAAGCAGAGACAATGGGAAGGTAGAGTTGTTAAAATCACTAAACCTGAAGGGTGATATTTATGTTATTGGAGATGGTTACTCTGATTATCAGATCAAAAAAGCTGGATTAGCCAATACCTTTTATGCTTTTACTGAGAATGTAGAAAGGAACTCCGTTGTAGAAAAGGCTGATCATATTGCACCCAGTCTGGATGAGATCTTATTTCAAAACAAAATCGAAGCATCTATATCCTATCCCAAGAACAGGATTTCAGTGCTTCTGTTGGAAAATGTGCACCCTGTGGCCGCTGAATTACTCAAGCGGGAAGGGTATCAGGTTGAAACTGTTTCTTCAGGTTACGATGAGGATGAATTGTGTGAAAAAATCAGAGATGTTTCAATTCTGGGGATCAGATCTAAGACAGTAGTTAGCAGGAAGGTTTTGCAGCACGCAAACCGTCTCATGGCAATTGGAGCATTTTGTATTGGAACAAATCATATTGATCTGAAGGCCTGTCAGGATAAAGGAGTGGTGGTCTTTAACGCACCTTTCAGTAATACCCGTTCGGTGGTGGAATTGGCGATTGGAGAGATCATCATGTTGATGCGAAATATCCCGGATAAATCCCAGGGTATGCATAAGGGTATATGGAACAAATCGGCCAGTGGAAGTTATGAGATCCGGGGTAAGAAGCTCGGTATTGTAGGGTATGGCAATATAGGATCACAATTGTCGATACTTGCTGAGTCATTGGGTTTGAATGTTTGCTATTATGATATCAAAGAAAAACTGGCATTGGGTAATACTCGAAAATCAGGTTCTCTGGAAGATCTGCTGAAAGAGTCGGACATTGTCTCCATTCATGTTGATGGCCGGAAAGAAAATACCAATCTGATAGGAGATAATGAATTCAAACTGATGAAAGAAGGTGTTATTTTTCTGAATCTAAGCCGGGGACAAATTGTAAACATTAATGCAATGCAAAAGTATATTAAAGCGGGTAAGATTGCAGGTGCTGCCGTTGATGTTTTCCCATATGAACCCAAAAATAATGAAGAACCATTTATATCTGAGCTAAGGAACTTACCTAATACCATTTTAACACCCCATGTAGGTGGGTCAACGCTGGAAGCACAGGAAAATATTGCTCAATTTGTACCTAATAAGATGATCGATTACATCAATACCGGCAATACGAATAATAGTGTGAATTTTCCTGAACTGCAACTGCCTGTATTTAAAAATGCGCACCGCCTTATCCATATACATCATAATGTGCCTGGTATCCTGGCTAAAATCAACAATGTTCTCGCTGGTCATAATATTAATGTTGTTGGTCAATTTTTAAAGACGAATGAAAATATAGGCTATATGATTCTTGCGGTGGACAAGGAATATGACAGGCAGGTAATTAAAGAATTCCGGAAAATAGAGCATACGATCAGGTTCCGGGTGCTTTATTAGGATAAAAAAAAACCCATCGAGCGATTTAAGGAAATCAAACCTCAAATTGACAGGATTTGAGCTTCTCAACTGTATCAACAATCCACTGTTAACTCCGGAAATCCGGAGACCTGAAAACAGGTTGAGGCCCGGTTTAAACAGCAAGAATTACTCGGTAAATTGTTAGTGTTAAGTTTGATTAATATAATGTCAGCACCGATGGGTAATCTTAAATATCTTTATCAAAGAACATTCTAAGTAACGCAACTAAAGATACAAAAATAATTAAATTGAACAATCCATTTTGAATACTTTATTATATTTATTTGAATTAATACGAAGACGCTTCATATGTTAAGGTCATTATCCTTCAAAGCAGATCCTCCATTACCGTTTCATACGTACAACTATCATTTGAAAAAAGCCAAAAAGGAAGGATATATTGACAATTACCTGGGTCGCGGGGTTAGACTGGGAATTATCCAGCAAGTTCTTGATGGGCTGATAGAAATTTTTGCTATTCCCGCGAACTATCATATTATTTTATTGAAGGAAAATAGATTTTTAATTAATTCGCTCGCAAATCTGGTACGGAAAGGGACTATTATCGCTGGTTCTGCGGCGTTTTCAGATAGCTTTAAAAAAAATACTGAGGAAGTTTCCCATCCTGATGTTCGGAAGGAAGATCCCCTTAATAAGGGGA
>CBDUCT010000103.1:0-9963 GCA_965365715.1 uncultured Cyclobacteriaceae bacterium
GTTACCAGTTGGATCATATAGATAGTTAACGATTACCCCCCAAACAAGCGCTATTCCTATACCAATTGGGAAGGCCACGGCCATTCCGGCAATGTCGATAGCTGCGACGAGGAGAAGGTTTGCTATATTGAAGATTACACCGCCCAGGAAAGCGGATAACATGCTTTCATACGAGCCTTGTGAAATGTCAATAAGAAAGCTACGGCCTTCCAGGCCGAAGCTACCCATTGAAACAGCAAATAATAATGACATGAGGACAACCCCGATGGTATAGTCCCAATAAAACAATTGAAATGGCCAGCTTTTTGTTGCCAGTTTCTGCGTGTTTGCCCAGGATCCCCAGCAAAGCATCGTAACGAACAGCAATATGACCGCAGTGAGATAGGAATTAATAATTACCATAAAAATTGTGATTTGAATTATGCTATAGTGCCATTATTGTAAGTATGCCTGGTATTATCAATGTAGCTATACTCCAAAAATGATAAAAATTGAATCAGGTATAAATTTATAAATAATATTGATATTCTGAAGAATTCAGGTTAAAATGCTTCATTAACTCCAAAATAAACACCATGTATTATCATCCATCTGCTTTTTCGAAGTGTGGGTTGATTATCCAGGCTGTCATGGGGGTGTGAGAGACCAATAATTGATAACAAGGTTAGAAAAATCAATAATATAAGTTTCTGAAAAATCAAGGTCCGCTAAAATCTTGTAGACAAACATAAAAAAATAAGGCATCTCATCCTATGTGAAGGAAAGAAATACCTTATCATCAGATCCAAACCCTAAGTTCATGGGCTTGAATTGGATTCTTTATTCTTTTATCGGTTCGATCGGAAATGGTTTCATCATTCTTTCCGCTATATAAGCAGCGTTTCTTTCGGGATTTTTGGGATTTTCATCAATGGTTTTCTGACCCACACTTTGCCAGATCATTTTTTTTGTTTCAGTATCATAAACACCAAGCACCAAAGTTCCTTCGAGGTAGTCATTTTCTGAATAAGTGGTTGTGGAAGTACCCATTCCAACTCCACCATAACCACCATACCAGCCCCAACCGGCTCCGTATCCCCATCCACCTGCGTTCATATGGTTGGTGTAAGCGGTAACACTGGTCTTTTTGTCTACCACAACGAACAGGGAAACGGCAATATCACCGCCACTTTCCACACCGGAAAATCCCCTTTTTTTAAACTCATTTCCGAAAGCATTCTCAATCCGTTCCTGATCAAATCGATTCATGATCTTATTGCTTTCCTCTGCCCATCCTAAAAACTCCAGGGTTTTATACTGAGTGAAATCAACAGATTTATCATAATCTGAAGTTACGGAAACACTTGAACATCCTGACAAAATCAGAATTGAAAGGAGCCAAAGAATATTTAATTTTTTCATGATCTTATATTTTTAATGCGTGAATTTGATTTATAATCCTAACCTTTATTATTCTACCTCAATTAATGGAATTTGCATAGCTAATTCTGCGTCCACAAGAGCTTGTATCTTATTTTCAAGTTGAAAATATCTTGCAGCTTTTGATGATGGTAAGATCTTTTTGAATCTGCTGTAATATGATTTTCTCAACTTAACTATTTCCTGCTGATATTTAAAAAAGGATTTCATGATCTCATCTGCTTTTTCGTCAGTCATGCTCTCATAATTCTGTGCAAAATTCTTGATCAACGCAACTCTCTGATTCTGTGTCTGAGATAATTTGCTGTTGTATTCATTGTAAAGCTCCCAAAATGGTGTGATCTCGGTATCAGACAATTCCATACCTTCAGCGATGGCTGCTTTCTTTTCGGTTTTAAGTATATCACGTGCCAGTTCAATATAGTCATCTGATGTCTGTGCTTGTGTCAGAAAAGCGAATAGAACGAGGGTGATCACTAAAATAATTCTTTTCATAAGATTTAATTTTTAAGTTTTATTTGAACGGTTCAGCAATATTACTATAAATTTAAGATGCTTCCAGCTAATATTCTATGTTAATTCGAATCATGCAAAACAATAAGGTCTACATTGATTAAAATGATAGTATACCGTATGTTTAAATTCAATGATTTGGTAATCTTTAAACATAACCTCTGTTCCTCATTTTTGTTCAGAGGTCACTAGAATACTCCCGGGGGGGAAATATATTCCGGTTTGTTAAATTTCTCTGATGGATAGTATATAGCAGATATAATTGAATTCATAAATGAAGCTATTAAACGGTCATTTAAGAAACCTGTCAGCAAAATCTAGAAATTGCTCCCAATCATAGTAGGTCAAATCATGTTCTCCGGATCTGATGTGATATCCTATATGTCCTACATTTACCGGACTGTTGAGAGGCGGCATTTTCTCTTCTTCTAATCCCTTTAAGCCATATAAATTATATACCGGGCTTGCATAGGCTCCGGAAAGAAACTCACCTTTTGGATCCGCCCAGGGATCTCCCATGGCACTGGCAATATATACCGGTCTTGGAGCCATTAGCGCTATAAGCATATGCTGATCAACCGATAAGGCATCTTCATTTTCATTGTATTTATTGAAGTTTTTATTAAACCAATGTGGAAAAGCCGTATTTATTCTGGCGACAGTTTCACCTATTCTTCGTCTGGACAGGGCAGCCCCACCGCATCCTGATTCATTCGAAATAACCAGGGCAAACCTTTCATCCAGGGCACCGGCCCATAAGGAAGTTTTTCCCAATCTACTATGACCGATTACTGCTACTTTTGTTTGGTCAATGTCATCATCAGTTTCAAAGTAATTCATGGCCTGAATCAGACCGAAAGCCCAGGCCCCGATTGAACCCCACTCATCCGGTGCTGGTTTGGTTTGTCCCTCCTTGTAGAACAATGGGTGGATACCATTTTCAAAGCCATCATCATAATCCGGATCAAGGTCTCCATAATATAAATTGGCAATTCCATACCCCCTGGACAGGATGTACTGAACCGGCCATCTGCCAGTCCGGAAGCCCCTCGATAGTCCATTTGCTTTATTATCAGATATATCAACAGTTGAATTGTTCCTGATCCAACTCGAGGCCAGCCAAATCTCAGGATCAGGATTTATGGTGTGGTTTCCATAGAAATTATAACCCACAATTAAGGGTACAGCCTCAGTCCTTTCAGTAGGTAGATAGATTAACAGGTCAGCCGAAAGTTCTTTATCATTGCCCTTAAATACAATTTTAATTTGTTTACGTTCAGCCAGGCCATCGAGTGCATCTTCCTTTAAATTAACTATTTTAAACTCGACCTCAATATCCTGATTCGGTATTCTGCCATAGACTTCAGATTTAAATAATTCCAGTATTTCCAACCGCCGTATTTTTTCCCATTGGTCAGCATTTGATATAGTGGTATTTCCGTTTGAAACAAGATTATCCGGTAAAATAAAATCCGGAATCCTGGATTCATCATAGTTTGGTTCAAACTGTGCCAGGGATTGATGGGCTGTGAATAGTAAAAAAATGAATATGATGTTTTTCATCCTTAAGATTTTTTGATGTATTAAAAGATTTTATGAAGATATTTGATTAATATAAATAGTTCAAATTATAAGTCAATTTTGAGAGGTTGTATTTAAAAATTATTTAATTCGATACTTTATTTGTAGGGTGTTATATATTTGATAAAGAATTAATTAAGCAAAAAAATATTAAAAATATTATCACTGGAAAAGTGGCTTGCCAGGTAAATAATTTTAATATTTTACACGACTTATTTTTTTCCATAATCGAAAAACGGGAAGGTCACTCAAACTCTCACATGACATATATGTTTCTATTATAGTATGAAAGCAATAGACAGGGATAGTGATCTCAATTTTGTTGTCTTGTATGACGGTTTCTGTAACCTATGCAGCAACACAGTATTGTTGTTTCTGAAACTAGATAGAAAAAAGAAATTTAAGTTTATTGCCCTACAAAGTGACGAAGGGAAAGAGATGCTGAAAAGAATTCAGGATTCAGGATCAGGTATGGATTCCGTTATGCTTTTCAAGGATGATCAGGTATACTATAAATCAAAAGCTATTTTCCAAATGATCAGGGAGACGGGTGGAATAACAAGACTCCTGCTGGTTTTCAAGATCTTTCCGGATAGATTTAATGATTATGTATATGATCTTATTGCTAGAAACAGGTATTCAATCTTTGGCAAAAAGAAAGAGTGCTTCATAATCCAGTGATGAATAGTTTAAATTATTAACAACATTATAATATATTAGGCAGAAAATGGGATTGAATTTTTTTTTATAGCACTTTTACAACCGCTCGAATCTCAGGATTTTTAACTTAACCGTATATAAACCGCGGTAGTAGAATACGTAAATGATCAGGAATTTAATTGAATATTTCAAGGATAAGGAATCCAGGACGGTAGGATTGTTTTTTTCTATCAATAGCGTGTTTTTTGGATCGTGGATCACCCGGTTACCGGATATACAGGATAGACTTGGCATTGGTGAAGGGGAATTAGGCCTGGCTTTGCTAGGGGTTCCATTGGGTTCAGTCTCGGTAATGCCGTTCATTAGTTATTTTATTCAGAAATATGGTGTGGGCCGGGTTACGATTTTTATAAGTTTAATATTCTGTATTATCTCGACATTACCGGTATTTGCACCGAGTCACCTGGGATTATTTATTATACTGACCATGGTAGGGGTCGTAACCGGTTCCATGGATATTGCTATGAATGCTGCCGCTGCTATTGTTGAAGAACAAAAAGGACGTCCAATTATGTCTACCTGTCATGGATTATGGAGCCTTGGAGGTATGGTTGGCGCCGCCAGTACCAGTATAATCGCCGGCTTCTCCGTTCCTGGAAAGGTGCAAATGCCTGTTCTAGCTGTTTTGCTTTTTATCTTGATTGCTTTATTATCAGTCACCATGAATAAGGTAAGAGAAACAACAGTTGAAAAAACCAGGATATTTGTTTTACCACGAGGGATATTGATTGGATTAGCTTTAATTGCTTTCTGTGTTATGTTGGGTGAAAGTGCC
The DNA here is from genome assembly GCA_965365715.1 of uncultured Cyclobacteriaceae bacterium. Lineage (GTDB taxonomy): Bacteria > Bacteroidota > Bacteroidia > Cytophagales > Cyclobacteriaceae > JAGTVG01. The sequence goes on from CBDUCT010000103.1 coordinate 5,009, forward strand.
ATAATGGATTGGAGCACAATTTATCTTCGAAAATCATTAAATACTGAAGTTATACTAGCAGGAATGGGTTTTGCAGGATTTTCCTTCTCTATGGCCCTGGGCCGGTTTTACGGGGATGTCCTCGTTACAAAATGGGGATCGAAGAAACTTGTCCTTTTTGGATTGGTTATTGCAATCACCGGGGTATTTTCCGCCCTGGTTATTCAGAATTCTATAGTCGCCATACTAGGCTTTACCCTCGCTGGGTTTGGATTTTCGGGCCTGGTGCCTGCAGTATATATTTCCTCGGCTAAAGTTCCCGGTGTTTCAGCAGGGGAGGGCCTGGCATCAGTGGCCAGCCTTGGTTATTTCGGATTATTTGTTGGGCCTCCTACAATTGGAATGATCGCTGAAGAATATGGTTTAAACCTTGGTTTAGGTGTTGTTATAGTCTTACTGATTATAGCCTTTTTTATTACAAATCGAATTAAGTTCTGAGTAATCTATAATTTGAACTTGTCTTCGTTTCTAATATTGGAAGCGATTAATCAATAGGGCAACACAGCCTGACTTCAAATCCATCAGGATGGGGCAGGATCACAGCACCTCTAACCGTCTGGGTTAGAATGGAATAATCTGATGGAGGACCGGCATTAAATTCTATTTCAGGCACGGGAAGCCTGGATAGATTGGTTACCAGCAGACCGGAATCAGGATGCATGACGTGTAAATTCTCAAAAATATCGATATTTCGCTGGTTACGCAAAGTGGTTAAACAAGATAGGTTTATCTCGATACGCTCCCTTTCTACTTTTTTCACGTTAGTCCTGATCCTTATGGCTAAGTCTGATAATGAAATTGAATTGAGTTCCTCTAAACTTATGGCTGTGGTGGCCAGAGATACTGCGTTGCCAAAATAGGTTTTTGGAAAGCCATCCCATAGCCGCCTGAAATCTACCGGGCAACTGATATAGCATGTGTTTTCTTCTCCGTCTGCCTGCCACTTGGACAAATACTCTTTTGATAGTTGAGCTGTAATAATGTCATTAAATGACAACCTGGTATCAGTGTTTTTTTGTTCCTGTGCTAACAATTCTTTTAACTCAGCAAAACGAAAAATTCGTGATTCCCACTTCAGGTCTTCTTTTTTGATCACCTTTCTTTTGTCCTTAAGAAACAAACCGGCCTCACGTAAGACATCCTGCGAAACTAGAGGGTTTTTTTGTAATTTATCCTGATTGGATACCAGCAATGTCCTCTGATGAATTGGTGGAAAAAAAGACTTTCCCTGATAAAATTTTGCCCAGCTTGATAAAAAATGAAAATAGCTGAATCCGTCTGCAATCGCATGTGAAATACTTACTCCCAGTATGGATCCACCAGGTGTATGTGTAACTTTGATCTTAGTTAAGGGATCTCCTTCAAGTGTATTAACAGGGTTTATATAATCGTATTTTGCATCATTATCCTCAAAACGTACACTGGATTCCTGCACTTCAAATACCAGGCCTTCGGAAGACAACACAAAACCATATTCCTTGTCGGTCAGTTTAACCAGTTTGCTGGAAACAGGAGGGAAGTGTTTTGTTACCTCTAAAAGACTTGATCTGAGTGATTTGTCATCTAGTTTTGCCTGATAAGCAAATATGAACTCAATAGGGTAAGATCCGATTCCTGTGAAAATATGATCTATGGAAGATAATGGAATAATTCTGTCGCTCAGGTTATTTTTCATTGATTATTCATTGATTTTTTTGTAATAAGCGTTCATGATTCTTTTGAACCTGGGGTTATCCCTAATGGGATCGGACCAGCTTTGCTCTAACCATAGCCCCCAGAAATCGTAGGATTCCAATCCTTTTTCCATATAATCCATGGCAATATCATATTCCTCAAATCCCATATACATTATTGCCATCATTGAATTGGGTGTAGCTCTTTCCTCCGGGAGTTGGAGATTATATTCAAGGATTTCGCTGGCTTTATCCTTTTCACCCGTTTTATAATAATTAAAGCCAAGCAACCAATTTGTATTAAGCCCTACAGATCTTTTTAACAGAGTATCACGGGCTTTCTCATAATCCTTCATATGTGTATAGACCATTCCCAGAATAAATAAAGTAGTGTTTTTACCCGGTTCTTTTTCCAGCATTTCTAAGAGCATAGTTTCAGCCTTATTATACTGCCCTGACATAGCTATTAACAAGGGCTTTATTGTAATAAACATTTCGTTTAGGGGATCTAAAGAAATGGCCTTATCGATATTCATTATAGTGGCACTAAGATCCCCTCCCTTTCTTGCCAGTATATAGCCCAAGAAATAATAGGTGAAAGGATAATTTGGATTAATCTCGATGGCTCTATTATATTGACTTTTGGCTTTGTTATATTCCATTTCCCAGAAACTGATTGTTCCCAGGATGCTATATAGCTCACCTTGTTCAGGATTTATCTCCATGGCTTTACCAACATAATATTCAATACTGTCTTTTACATTTGGAAATTTATTAATTCCGTAATGGATCTCGAGAAAAAAAGATTCTGCCATACCCACATAGGGGGCTGACCAATCCGGATCGATCTGGCTGGCTTGCATATGAAGATTTCGGATTTCACGGAGTGAGGTTCTGGATATATAGTTATCCTTTAAAAGACCTTGTCCCAACTGGTAAAATTTAAATGCCTGCAGGTCAATTTCTCTTTCCCTTCTTGTGGATTCGTTGAATTTTAAAAAAGTTCCCTTAAAAGAACCGGTGAAATTTCGTGTAACTTCATCCTGCAATTCAAACAACTGTCTAAGTGATCCATCATAATCTTCAGCAAAAAGTACTTCACCTGAAGTTGCGTGAATGAGATTCAAGTTAAGGTGAATATGGTCGCTGTTAACCTGATAACTTCCTTCAAGGATGTTCTGAACACCCAGCTCCTTAGCAATCTCAGGAATGGATTTATCTGAGTTCCTGAATCTGAATGAGGATGCCCTGGCAATTACCCTGAATTCGGGTATCCTGGAAAGATGAGCAATAATATGATCCGCAAAACCATCACCCAGATAATCTATGGTAGAATCATTGCTGAAATTCTGAAAAGGTAATACGGCAATAGACTTTTCTGTCAGATTTATTTCGGTCTGATTCTTGGAGCCACCTAACCAGTCATAGATTATATCAAAATTTATCGCAAGTAGAACAGTCAGGCCGATAACAATAATATAAGAACTTATCCTGATCCAATTCTGACTTCTTTTTGTTTTATGGCTATCATGAGATGATGATGAACTAATTTCCGGTATCTGTTCAATATCCACCTTTACCGAATAAAGATTCAGTGGATCTTTTACATTTTTAAGTTCAAATTCTTTAATAAATTCAACGATAATTCCTGTCTTATTGTCGAGGTTTCTTTTTACATTTTCCGAGACATAAATAGAACCCCCTTCCGCGGCACTTTCAATCCTTGAAGCGATATTCACCTCATCACCATATACATCATTGTCACTGAAGATCACTTCTCCCTCGTGTATACCTACCCTGATGTTTATATTTGCCGCTTGACAGGCATCCTGGATGTATCCGCAAGCGTGCGCTGCCTGGACCACAGAATCGAAGATTGCCAGAAAACCATCTCCAATTTGCTTATAATAGGTAGATTGATATTTTTCGAAATATTTCCTGTGTATTCTTTTGTTCTTTTCCAGCGTTCTTAAAGCAGCATCCTCATCAGCACCCATCATGGAGGTATAGCCAACAATATCTGTAAAAACGATGGCAGATAATCGATGAATTGAAGAACTCATTGGCGATTAAAAAATGAAAATATGTGAATAAACCCTAATATAGGAAAAAAAATATTAAGTATATCCCTTGCATTGAATTCGGGGGAATACATATCCATCTATTTTATATTCATTCTTATTTATGAAATTATTTTGGTTCATTACATAAGTATCTTGACCATCACTAAAAAAATTAAAAAGGGTTTTCATGTTATGGAGAAAAAACGGATATTGTTTGAACATTTTTTAACACATAAAAAGCATGAGAATTTTTTTATTACAAAGTATTGCCGGATGCCTGTTGATATGCACACTGTTTACCATGTGCAAGACAAGTAAAACTACCGCTTCGAAATATGTAGGAGAGTGGCATTATACATTCGAGATGGAAGGTACAGAGTATGCAGCGTACATGACCATCAATTCGGTTGAAGATGGCTATACCGGATCATTGACATCCGATATGGGAAGTGTTGATCTTGATGACCTGGTTATTGAAGAAGATAATTTGACAGCAACATTCGATATCCAGGGATATGTTATGGACCTGAAGGGTACTTTCGATGGGGAGGCTTTTCACGGATCAACATCTATTGACGGATATGAATTCCCGATGGAGGCGGTGAGGCAAAAATAAAGGACTGATCGACAATTTAATTATATAGAATACTGGAATACAAGCACTTAGTAATTACACCCTTAGAAAAAGCATATACCTCATTCCAGCTGGGGAACCTTATGCTACGGAACCGTTTTATCAAAACGGCAACATATGAAGGATTTTATCAAAATTCTTTACCTACTGCAGCTTTGACTGAACATCATGTCAGGCTGGCAAAAGGAGGGATCGGTATGACCACCGTTTCCTATGGAGCAGTCAATAATGTTGGAAGAACGCACAGCCACCAGATGGTGGTCAGTAAAGAATCCAAACCCTATCTGGAAAAGCTTGCCTCGGCAGTAAAAAATGAAGGCGCCGCCGTATCCATTCAATTAACACATTGTGGTTTCTTTTCATCAAATAAGACGATAAAAGGACAGCGCCCCCTGGCACCTTCCAGAGTTTTGAACCTATATGGATTATTACAGGGCCTTGGTTTTTCGAAGGCCATGATTCTGGCTGATCTGGAGGAAACAGGAAATGATTTTGCCAGAGCTGCCTCTATTTCAAAAGAGGCAGGTTTCGATGCTGTTGAAATTC
>CBDUCT010000104.1:0-9931 GCA_965365715.1 uncultured Cyclobacteriaceae bacterium
CCTACCTCAAATTCAGGGATGATGAGTTGAAAGTCCCAGGCGGGATTCCCCTTGCCCCCTCCTGTTGGTGATTGGGAGAATCTGATCCCTTGAACCGGATGAAACATGTAAGCCAATACCATATTATGAAAACGCCCATAGTAAAATGGTTGATCGTATACATAATCGGAGAAGTGAGAAGCAAGAGTAGCATTAAAGTTGGAAGCAAAGTATATTTCGCCTTCCTCATTTTTCCATATGTGTGTACTTTCTGATCCATGCTCAGAAGAATAGGCGGATATCCATTCAATAGGATCCGTTCCTTTTCTTTTGCCACGAAAATGGATCCGTTTGTCAAAAGGTGCATGTATATAGCTTGCCCAGAAGAATCCTGCGTATCCATGTTTGAAGAATTTTGGATCATGAATAATGAACCGAAAATTAATATCTATATAATGAGGGTTCTTGATCTCGAAAATTGTTTGGCTTTCCACATGAGATAAGGGGGTTGGCGATTGATACAAAACCACTTTAGTATCTGAAATCTTATATAATTCCATAGGATGTTTACGTGGTTCAAAAAGTTCAGCCAGGCTATCGCCGCCAAAAATATGCTCCAGATTAAATCCCGCGTATAAAGGAACAAAAACAGAAGAATCCTGATCACGATGCGATAATTCAGCGATACCATTATATCCCGCCCTGTGTTCTTCGCCAAAGGGTGAATTATCAACAAATACAACTTTAAGATTACCATTACCCATTCGGATAGCTTTATGGTCCTTGAGATCCTGAGGCCTTAAAACATCCTGCTCTTGTAATTTGCCTTTTGATGTATCTATCTTTTCTCCGGAGTTCATGCGCTTGTTTTGACAGGATAGGAGGAGCACCAACCCACAAAAGAAAACAATTAAAAGATTTCTCATCCTATAAGTTCTGTTTGCTTAATCGATCCAATATGATCTTCCCCTCACTTAGCATGACACCTGCTGGTGTTTTTTCGAGGGTAGAAATCTCGTATTTCACTAGGTGTTCGTCCAGAAGCTGAAGCGCCTCTCTGGCTTCCTGGGAATTCCTGGCATTCAATGTTTCACGGAGGATCCTGATCTTCTCAAAGTCCTGGATACCTTCTCTTAAACGTTCAAACCGGATTGAAGTCCTGGCTTCCGGATATACAAAATAAGTGTCGCCGGCCGGCCAATTTCTAAACCTGGAATCCAACAGGGGTTCCAATACCCAGCTCATATAGGCCCATCTTAAATATCCGGTATATCCTTTATTCGCTGCATGCCATGCTTGCCATGTTGATTCGGCAGGGGGAGAAAAAGTAAAATTATTCGGAAAAGCTTCCACACAACAGGTATAATAGGTGGTATGTTTGCCGGCAATTGTTCTTCCTTCGATCACATCTACGGGAATTATCTGGTTTGAGGCAACACACATGTCATAAAGATCACTCTCGATTTCCGGATGATATCCTCCTGCCAGTGTGATCTTAAATCCTGGTACGGTTATGCCAACAAATTCTATTACTTTCTCCATGTCTTCCACCGGCCTTTCATCCATGGCAATAGCAGTTTTCTCAAACCAGCCCTTATCTTTTAAATGTGCTGAGAAATCGATTAAGAAATCCTTCCAATGATCTTCATATTCTTTGGTTCCGGGCCTCGCCACAAGCGTGTCGACAATTGACTTCGATTCATCGTAAAATAGGAAGCGGTTTCCCCAGGGAATCATCGTATAACAATTTATCTGGTCTTTTATACCGCATCCTTGGGCAAATTCAACCCATTCATCAAAAATAGAATAATCGAATTGCCAGGAGCCATCCTCTTTTTTACGCCAATCGATCATACCACGGTAAGCATCTTGTGTTTGCCCGTTCCAGGGCCTGTCTATGATACTTGTCGTTATAACTTTCTGCCCTGCATTTGCCAGACGTTTTAATAAAGGCTCAAGGTAGGAATAATGTTCTTCACTCCACGGAATTACATTATGATAGCTGGCTACTGCAGAAGGATTCTGCCAGAGATCAAGATGATAAGACCACGCTGACGGATCAGGCAATATTGCATCTCCTATCTCCAGCTCGATCCAAAACTCCAGTTGATCGCCGGTACCTGATCTGACGAGAAGGCTCCCTGAATACAAACCAGGTTCTATGGCTTCCGGCACATCAATTGATATCCAGACCGGTTGTGTCGTTTTTCCAATATGTGTTAATTCATCAACTTCATCAATAACATCTGCAGCTAAAGACACCTTTAGCCCTTCCACTTTATGAGGGGTACATCCTCCGGCATACTCATCCGTCAATACATACCTTATAAATCGTGCCTTCAGGCACGAGGCAGGAAGTATCTCGTTATTATCTGATTTGAATTCAGACCATTCAAAGCCCAGACTTTCCATGTCAGCAGCACTCCACAACAACAATTGGGCACTGACCCGCTCTCCGCGCCATGCATAACCACTCCACTGCATTTTGCCCTCTCTGATATCAGGTGGGATGCTTTTCTCATATCTTTTGTCCCTTGTGACAAAACTTCCATTCAGGGATCCGGAAACACTTTCCCAAAGAACAGGATCGGATGGGTTTGGATCAGGAGATTCCTCGTAAACCATGTAATTATAGCCCGTATTATTTTCAGATTTATCGGATTCCTGGCCATTAGGGGTCCCGCAGCCAACAAGTATGGTAAAAAATAATGTTATAGTGTTTTTTGGAGATAGTAGCTTTATAAAATTGCCCATAAGTGAATATTTGTTTTACGATGTGTCTTAAAAAATTTTCTGGATCACTAAATATTATCTAATAATGGCTGTGATTTAATCTATTATTCTCCAACAATCAATACTTTATGTTCTGGTCCGGGAATATCAGCAAGGTTAACTGCACGGAAAAATATTTCATGTTTCTCATTTTCAAGTGAAATTTCAACCTGATCATTAACAGGCTGCCATTTTTCCCCACCAGATTCCCTCATCTGATATTCCTTTAAGTTCGGAGTGGATGAAACCAAAATAATATTCGCCAGGTTTCCTTCGATAGTAACCGTAGAGCTCAGAACATTGGGTGTCCATTCAATGGCGTCCCTGTTTTTTTCAAGAACGAGGTATTCAGTACCATAGGCCCAGTGTGGTTTCCCATCCCAGATCCAGGTATGGGTCTGGAAGTATTCATCTTCATACATAAGCATCAGTGTCTTATAATCACCCCAATTGGTAAACATATCATTATAGGCATGCCATTCTACCCAGGTGTATGTCATGGCATATCTTTCCTTGGTAACCCCGGTTTCTTCATCCACTTCAAATGGTATCTGTTCCGGTCCATCAACCACTGTCAAATCCTTTCCTTCATTTTTCAGATATTCATCTCTTACTTCCAATGCTGATAAAGGAATTCCATCTTTTTCAAAATGATGATCGTATTTCGCATCGGATAGAAACCATTTATTATAGCTGTTCAGCCAGATTTCATTGATCCCATGATGCCCGTCTGGCCCACCTTCAAATGACGGTCCGGCTCCCAATGTCCTTGTAACATAACCGTAGGCATTCATGATTGCATTCTGCACTGTCATAAAATGACCACAATGAAAACCTTGTCCTTCTAATGCAGCATCCAGGATGCCTTCTGCATAGCCATCGCCAGGATATGGATCCCCGAAATCATCGATCTTTATTACAGATTTTATCCAATGACGTAATAATAATATCCTTTTAAACTCATCTGTTTCCCCTTTAAAAACAGTATCTAACTGGTATTTATTTATAAGATGCTGAAATTTTGCTGAGCTGAGGTCTTCGTAGGAATGAAATGCAGTATTTGGAATATAAACCGGATTTTCTGCCAAAACATGATGGTATTGCTTTGTGGTACATGCCATGAATATGGCTGTTATTGTTATTAGAAGTATTAGTATGTTTTTCATTGGATATTTATATTTATTTCATTCGGATTTATTAGTTCAATATGCCAGGGTTTTTCTTTCCAGGAGGGTTTTTTATGCAGTTGTTTAGTAAATTGTAAAAAATAGTGGACATTGACATATCATGAGTAAATGTAATTATAAATCACATGCAGATCAATGTCTTTCTTTACTATATCACAGGGTAAGGTATTGTGGGACTCCTTATCTTGTTGAATTTTAATTTATTGATTGCCATTATAAAAACCTATGAAATCTTATCACTGGAAAATGAGCAGTCCTTATTTACTTTTAAAATCTTTCATAATAAATATTAATTTTTTGATGACATGAATAAACTGAGATTTATTTTCTGGATATTCTTATTTCTTATACCTACCATATCTTATCAACAGGATTACACAAATCATTTAGATTACTGGCAGTATTATTCCGATAATGAAAATTCATTGTATAAAACTTTTTGTACCACTGCATTCGATCAACTCAATAGTAGGCAATTGGAAATTATTAAACTTGATAGCAAAGCAGACTGGTTGAGCCGACAAAAACATGTACACGCCAAATTATTGGATATTGTCGGCCCCTTTCCGGAAAAAACAGCCTTAAATGCAAAAATTACAGGGAAATTAATAAAAGACGGGTACATAATTGAGAAGCTGATCTATGAATCGCTTCCCGGGTATTTCGTTACAGCTGCCATGTATATACCTGAGGGTGTAAAGAAAAATGCTCCTGCGATTTTTTATGCCTGTGGTCATAGTATTGATGGATTCAGGGCTGGTATTTATCAGCACATAATAATAAATCTTGTCAAAAAGGGATTTGTAGTATTTACTATTGATCCTATGGGCCAGGGAGAACGATATGAATACTGGGATAAGGAAACTGATCAACCCCGATTGCCCGTCCCGGACCATGAACATTCTTATGCCGGGGCACAATGTCTGATTACGGGGTACTCTACAGCCAGGTATTTTATTTGGGATGCCATGCGGGGGATTGATTATATGCTTACAAGGAAAGAGATCGATCCCAATCGTATTGGGATGACCGGCCGGTCGGGTGGAGGTAATATAACGGCGTATTTGGGAGCCATGGATGAACGGATCCTTGCAGCTGCCCCGGAATGTTATATTACCAGCTATGAATATATCTTTAAGTCCATCGGCCCCCAGTGTGCTGAGCAAAATCTTTATAAAATGATTCAGGTTGGCCTGGATCATGCAGATTTTATTGAAGTCAGGGCCCCCAAGCCCACAATGATTATCGGCACTACCCGTGATTTTTTCAGCATCCAGGGGACTCTTGATAGTTATAATGAAGCAAAGCGGATATATGAAATCCTGGGTTATAAAGATAATTTATCAATAGCACTTGATGATACAGTACACAAATCAAGTAAAAAAAACCGGGAGGCAATGTATGCTTTTTTCCAGAAATACCTCGATAATCCAGGTAGTCCGAAAGATGTCGAGGTGGAGATACCTGGTTCTGAAGAGCTACAGGTTACCCAATCCGGTCAAATTACAACCGCATTTTCAGCCAGGTCAATATTCTCACTAAACAAGACAATTGTTGAATCTAAATTGAAAGACCTGGATACAAAACGAAAAGATTATTCGGAACACTTAAATAATCTACCCATACTGTCAAGTTCTATGGCAGGTTTTAAATATCCGGACAACTTCGGACCTGCTGTATTTTCAGGACGATTTGTGAGAGATGATTATATACTGGAAAAATTTTTAATTCCGGGAAGCGGCGATTATGTACTGCCGTTGGTTTTACTAAAACCAGTACAAAAAATGAATGGAAACCTGGTATTGATAGTGCATTCAGAAGGATTGGATACAGCGCTGTATCAGGATAGCCTTTTTCAGGATTTTGTAAGTGCCGGGCATGCTGTTTTATTGTGCGATTTACCTGGAATCGGAAGTATGGGGCCAGGTTATCTCAAGGGTGATTCCTATATTGATGGTATTTCTTTTAATCAGTGGTTTGCCGCCATTTTGACCGGCAGATCGAATGTTGGCCTTCGATCGGAAGACCTGCTTAGAATTGTTCACTTCGCAAAAAGCAAGCTACATTCTAGTAAGAAAATATCAGCCCTTTCCTTTGGTCCGATAAACTGTGACTTGCTTCATGCGGCTATTCTGGAACCGGCAATAAACCGGATTGGAATGTTAAGACCAATTCTCAGTTATGCAGACCTTGCTGCAACCAGAGATTATAATCCGGAATTTATTCCATTCTCTGTAGCCGGAGCTATCAATGAATATGATATGGCTGACCTGATCGCGGGATTACATTCACGAAAGGTAATTATCTTAAATCCAATGTCATCTGATGGGACAGAGCTTCAGGATCTGAAATGTGACAATATTTTGGCCTTTCCAAGGAGAGTTTTTTCTGAAAAAGGAGCGAGTGATAATTTACAGATTAAATCTTCTCTAGAGAATCAGAAAGAGATAAAGCAATACCTGATTAAGTGGTTAGAATAAATTGAGATTTTGATTGATCATAATTTTTGATTCATCTTTATTAATATGACGAATTCTATTGCCGTCTCAGATCATTTGATCTTATGAGATTTGTTTATAAATTGAGTATGTTGATTTTTTTAATTGCTTTTTATCATAGATCAATATTTCATATCGTTCAAAATACTTTTTTAAAGATTGTCAAATAAAAAATCAAAATGAGAATATATCATTCCCCCTTTTCTGTAAAAACCAGTATAGGGCTTGCAATCATGAGTTTTTTTAAAGTTGTATCATACGTATTATTTCTTCTCATCTGGGATGTTTCATTCGGGCAGGATCTGGATGATTATACTCATCAGAAAACTGATGACAGGGTATTGGAAAATGCAATAATGACCTCCTATCAGTTCAATGGTTATACAAATTACTGGCATAATTCTTACCAGAATCTATATAGATACGGGAACTTGTTCAAAATGGCCTCCCCGGATATTGAAAAAACGATTATACAAAGTAAGGTGGATATAGCGGAAGATATGGGCCTGCCGGGATTGATCATGCAGGAGGGGTTTGTTCATGGATTGATAAATGAACCTTATTCCATGTTGGAACAAACAGAATTGTCAGCGCTTAATACAATGCGCGACTCCGAAAATATTCTTGTTTTTACCAGTTCTGATTCTGAACTTGGACGATGGGGCATGGATCATTTAAGTGAGGATCCTTTTTTAATTAAGGATATAGGAAGTCATCAGTATAATGCAGCTGAGATTAAGAATGTATGGGCTTTCTACCTTAATAATGGTGATCGCAAAGTATTTGTGGTGAGTTCTTCAGATAAATCAGCCCTTGAAAAGATGCGAAAGCTTATTTCAAGCACATTAGAAGTTATAGGGCAATATGATATGTATAAAGGGTGGTTCGGAGCCAAGACCTTACTGAAAAGTGTTACCTGTACGGATGGACATCCCCTGGAACTTATTGGCACAGGGTTGAATGAAGGGAATAGCTGGTTTGTATTCGATGGCTATATGGATTTTCTGGCTAAACCTGAACTCGAGAACTGGATATCTGAAGTTCAGCTGCCTGTTGTTACTGACGTTGGCTTTTCACCGATCTATGGTTGCAAAGACTACGATGGCCTTCAGGTACAGAGTATGTTCACCAAGGAATCCTGGATCGATTATGCCCATAGTAAAGGCGGATATGTTTTCCGTCAGGTCTGGGATACCTTAGCCGATCCTTTGCATTATGACGGGTATCTGGCTGAAGAAGGAAATAAAGAACATATCGACGATGAAAATGTACCATTTGTGCTGAGTACCGGTAAACTGGATGACAATATGCTGTCAAGTATGGTTCTTTTTATAGACAAAGGAGACCCGCTTAATCGTGACAATATGTGGGAGGCAATTATCTCGCGAAGAGCAGTGGGGATTTTGAAGCAGGGAGAAATGATGGGTCCTGCCTTGTATCGAAACACATTACAGATGCTTTTGCTTGACAGGATCATGCTGGAAGAATATTTTGGTGATCATATTCAATTGTCAGCTTCTGTTACTGATTATAATCTACAGATCACAATAAGAAATTCATCCGATGAACCAATTTCAGGTAATGTTGATCTGTCCCTGCCCGGGTCATTACAAATCCAGGATAGATTTTCCAATGCCCTGAATCTTCCATCCAGAACGGAAAAGCACATTCAGATAAAACTGAATCCAACGATGGCTGCTATGGGAAAAACGAACCCGGTAGCGGTCCATTTTTCATGGGGGGAAAAGAAAAAAAGTACACTTAGTATGCTGGACCTTCCTCAGACTATTTCTGTGCCCCGGCTTTTATATGCACATGCCCCTGTGGTAAATTATCCGGTTACCATTCATAATTATACCAGCAAGTCTTCCTTCCCGGTTAATGTCAAGGTGCTGGATATTGAAGATGGGAATAAGGTTATCTTTAAAACAAGGCAGAACTGCGAAGTTCAGCAGGCGGATTTCAAGGATCTCCAGTTTGATCTGGAAGTGCCGGCAGGGAAATATCTTGTAACTGTATCGGCACTCGGGGATGAATACTCCTCCCAATTGGGAGTAGGTGCTCCAAAAGGTGAACCTTACATTTATAAGGTGGACCTGAATAGCGACGGGGTAGATGAATACCGCATGGAAAATGATAGCGTCCAGGTCACCTTATTGGCGACAGGAGCGAGGGTTATAGAATATATTGTTAAAAGCCGGAATGACAATGTGCTTTTTAAATTATGGCCCGACAAAGCGATAGATGATAAGCGCCCATTTAGAAAGAGGGGATATTATCCTTATGGTGGCTTTGAGGATTTCCTTGGTCAGGGTAGTATGGAAACCCATCAGGTTTATGATGCTGAAATTGAAAGTGAAGAAAGAGGATTGGTCAGGGTCAGAATGTGGACCGATTATTATGGGAACCGACTTCAGAAAACATTTACACTTTATGGAAATTCTCCCATACTGGAAGTCCGGTATGCATTAACTTTTAGTAACCCGGAAGCCAATGTGCTTGGGCCTCAACCCATCCTGGTATTAGGACAAAAACACTGGACAGAGGATGTATATACTATACCGGAGCTGGACGGATTGCATGAATACCGGATGAAGCCTGAAAAGTACTATGGAAGATTATTCTTTCTGAAAGAAGGATGGAACGCCGGTTATGACACAAAAGAGGATATAACCTTCATTGGCGCCTTCCCGGTCGACCAGCCCTTGTTCCTGCATATGTGGATGAATCATCCTAGGAATCCTGATGCACATCATTATTATGCAGAGTTTCAACCCTGGACACCCATTTATCAGAAAAGTACGATGTACTTTACCTATTTTCTTTATGGGGCTGGCGGGAAATGGCAAGATGGGCTTGACTTCCTGAGAAGTAAAAACCTGATTACCATAATGCCGGATTGAATAATTGTAATGAAATCAATATTTTAATACAAAGACCTTTGAACAAGCAAAATCATTAATAATCCTGGATATAGAATCAAAATCAAAATTATGAATAAGCTATTAATAATATTCCTTACCATTTTTATTGTAAGCCTGGGCACACGCTCTTTTGCCGCTCCAAATAAAGATGCGGAGTTGAAATTAACAAAACTTGAAATAGGGTATCCTTGTCCGGCAATCCCTTTTTATCATTTTTTAGCTGAAATAGAATTACCTCATTCTTCTATTATAGAAGTAGAGGCATCTGTGAATGGCAAAGTGCTTCGTTTTACGGACCTGCATCGTGCAGATGCGATTAACGATATGAACCGGCCGATCATAAGTCACCGGCCACCCTCAGGATATGGTTTGTCGCAGGACGGTACCTTATATGATCATCCCCACCTGGTGGGATGGATGATGTGGGAACCCGGAAAGGAATATGAGATCAGGATCCGGGTCCGTATGAAGAAAAGTATCCATGGGAGTGAGGATGATGAATTTCTCTCAGCAACCAGGAAAATTAAGGCCCCGGATGGAATTCCTGTTTTCAATCCTTCCTGGAAAAACT
>CBDUCT010000105.1:0-9917 GCA_965365715.1 uncultured Cyclobacteriaceae bacterium
TCCAGTCCGGAAAATCTTTTAATCAGGCGATGACTTTGAGCAGTTTAACTCCTTTTAAGCATAGTGAATTTATACCATATGATTCAGATATTACCACAGAATTGTGGTATCCATTGAAAGAAACTGGTGGCATGGTGGCTGCTTCGGAATATGGCGTGTTAAATGTAATTAGGAATAAAGATCAAATAGAAATTGTTTTAAGTGCTCTTCAAAATTTAACTACACAAATAGCGATTAACTCCGACGGTGGCCTCGTGAAACAGGAGGAAGTATTGTTAAAACCATTGGAGCTTTATAATACCACAATACCATTGGATGAAAAGGTGGATTTCACTATTGAACTTGGGGAAGAATTGTTGTTTTATTCATCAAAAAGAGAAGATCTGATTATCGACAGACCACTTTATCCGAATGAAGATTTTGACTGGGATTCAGCGGTGGGTTTGTTTACCCTTGGCCTGGAGATGGAAAAGCAACAATCTTATACATCCGGCAGACATGCGAACAACTTAGCTCATGAATACTACCTGAAAAGTCTTGAAAAAGATCCTGCATATGCTCCGGCTCTGAATAGATTGGCTCTAAGTTATTATAGAAGAGTGGATTACCAGAAAGCACTGAATTATGTTTTGAAATCCCTTGCTATTGATACCTATGATCCGGAAGCTAATTACCTGTTTGGTTTGATTAATAGAAAACTTGGTAAAAACACAAATGCAAAAAGTGGATTTTCAATAGCGACTCAATCTCCCCTTTATAGATCAGCTGCTTATACTGAAATGGCCAGTCTGCACCTGGTGGAAGGGAAATATAAGAAGGCTGAAGATAATGCCGAAAAAGCCCTGGTCTTCAACAGCAATAATATTACAGCCCTTGAGATTCTTGCACTGGTTTACAGACATGAGGGAAATCAGGATAAGGTATCCGAAACACTTGACAATATTTATGGACTGGATAAAACCAGTACTTTTCATAAATACATGACAATTATAAAGGCAAATGGTGATCTTAGTGAACTAAACCAACTCATTACAAATGAACTTCCCTATGAATCATATATTGAGCTTGCGGTAAAACTGTATAATTATGGATACCCCGATGAAAGCATTCATGTCCTGGAATCAGCACCTGAGAATACACTGATCACCTTATGGTTGGCCTATCTTGATACTTCGGATCAGAAAGAATTGCTGCAATCTGGTTTAAATGCTTCAGCTGATTTTGTTTTCCCCTACAGGGATGAGACTCTGGTCATGCTGGAGCAACTACGCACAATCAATGACCACTGGAAGCTCAGATACTATACCTCATTGATCTATTGGAAGAAAGGATGTGTCGAAAAAGCAGAGGAACTATTTCTGGAGAACGGGGATGAACCTGACTATGCACCATATTACCTTGCTAAAGCGGATATTTTCAAGGATAATGATGAACTCAGAAAGGATGCCCTGGAGAAGGCCAGAATCCATGACAGCAAAAGCTGGCGGGTAAATAATGCCTGGGTCGAAGAGTATCTGAATGATGGGGATTATGCGCTCGCAGCTGATCTGGCAAAAAAAGTCTTCAGGGAAAATCCGGAAAGATCAGTTCTGGGATTAAACTATGCTATTGCCCTGTTAAACCTTGGGGAATACAAAAAGTGTATTTCATTCCTCGAATCGTTTGAATTGATCCCTTTTGAAGGGGCAACTATGGGTAGGAACGTGTATCATGAAGTTTGTGTGAGGGCTGCTTTGGAGGAGATGAAAAAGAAGAAATATAAAACAGCTATAACATATGCACAGAAAGCATTGCTATGGCCGGTAAATCTGGGAAGCGGTAAACCTTATAATCCCGACGAAAGAATAGAGAACTTTATCCTGGCATATTGTAGTGAGAGATCAGGCAGAAATAGTGATGCTGATGAATTTTATTCCAGGGTTATTGACTATGGGCCATCTAAGAATTCAATGGATAACCCATTGTTGTATCTTCAGGTTTTAGCACTAGAAAATACTGGTAATGAAAATCATGCTCAGGAATTATTAGAAAAAGCGAAACATGATTATCCGGATAGTAAATACATTGAATGGATAACCAATATTGAGCAACATGGAATAACAGAATCCAATACAGGTGATATGATCGAATTGGAAAAAGAGGAATCACTGATCGATAATAATTTATTACTGATTTATGATTTATTGAAGGTAATTAATGGAAAGAATTGATTTTTATGGAAATTCTAAAATAATATGTTTAAAATGAATATCAGGTTTTATTATTTTAATATTATAATTTGCGCTTGCATGCTGATTGGATCAGGATGTGGTACAAAAAGGTCAAATATTGAGGAAATGGATAAGGATCACTATTCAATGGAAGATTTTAAGCAGGTGCCAAAGATCGATACACATGCACATATCAATACTGAGGGAAAAGCGATGATAGAGGAGGCTAGGGCCAATAATTTTAAATTAATGGTAATGGCTGTTGATGTGGTACCGGAATATCCACCTATGGAAGAACAACTACGGGTTAGAAAAAAGCATTTTCGGGAAGATCCTGATGTTTTTGCATATGCAACAGCTTTCACCCTGGAGGACTGGGATAATCCGGATTGGTCAGAAAATGTTATTAAACAGCTGAATCTTGACTTTCAGGATGGGGCATTAGGGGTAAAGGTATGGAAGAATATCGGAATGGATGCAAGAGATAAGAATGGAAAACTAATTATGCTGGATGATCCTAAATTCAATCCGATCTTCCAATTCATAAAGGAACAGAATAAGGTGCTTTTAAGCCATGCGGGAGAACCAAAGAACTGTTGGTTGCCACTGGATGAGATGACTGTAAAAAATGACTATAATTATTTTAGTCAGCATCCAGAATATCATATGTACCTCCATCCGGAATTGCCTTCATATGAAGATCAGATCAAGGCCAGAGACAACATGTTAGAAAAAAACATGGATATCACATTCATTGGAGCCCATCTTGCCAGCCTGGAATGGAGTGTAAAGGAAATTTCTGAGTTTCTGGATAAATTCCCGAATGCTTCGGTTGATCTTGCAGAACGTTTGAGCCATTTACAACATCAATCACTGAGCAATTATGAAAAAGTTCGTGATTTCTTTATAAAATACCAGGATAGAATATTGTATGGTACGGATTTTCAACAATTGGAAGATTCGGATCCTGAGGGATTGAAGAAAATTATGAACGAGAGATGGTTGTTGGATTGGAAATACCTGAATACCGGAGAAGAAATGTCCGTACCGGAATTGGATTCGCCAATTAAAGCCCTCCACCTGGAAAAGGGTGTGATTGACAAAATCTACAGGTTAAATGCGGAGAGGATATTTCAGAATGCATGGAATCCAACAGATCCGGGTGTTTAGAGAATTCCAGGTTTTATTGATTTTTTGTTTTATTATATTTTCATCAGCACTTTTTAGTGAATAATCCAATTTTCCGGGAATTCATGTATTTGGTGTTTTAACAAAAGTTCTGAAACAAAACGTCTTTTTTCTTTATTCCTTTAAATCAATGAATTGGATATCAAACCCCTGGTAGGCTCCCATTTTGGGGATAATGATATCGATGTTGTCGCCATCAACCTTTTGCTCTATCCGAGTTTCAGGAAAAGCATCTAATGAGGCCAACTTTTTTCCATCAGGCACATTTATATTCAGGTGAATATTTTCCAGAGGTGCCAGATAATAAGTGTATCTGTCATTCTTCTCAAATTTCTCCCCGGTCCAGTTACAAAGATGCATCACATAGTGATTATCATCTTTTTGAGACATGTTGGCAATAAGGGTGGAGGGAGCATCCAATTGATAAGGTGTAGGCGTTTTCGAAACTATATTTACAAATTTTTCAATCAGGTCGCCTGTTACATCAATATTAGTTTCATAAAACAAACTTTCAATAGAGGAGGAAGAATATAAAACCTGGCCTTTGCCATATGAAGTCAGGGTTACACCGGGCAGGAATGGTCTTTGTCCATCTCCGGTAACAATATCCATAATAATCTCTCCCCCTTCAATTAAGTCGACAGGGATATAAAACCATAAGGGGATGAGCTTGTCCGCCCACTTATCAGAGAACTGCTTACTCCCCCGGCTGGGTAAAAGGTATAAATCATTGGGGCCACCTATCATGCATTGATAATTATCAATTTGTTTCGTTAATTCAGATGTTTTTTCAGCAAGCTTTACTTGAATTAGGTCTTCGAGGCTGAAATGATCTAGTAATATACCACTGGAATCATAGAGTGAGGTAGCATAACTTACAATGAGTCCACCACCGTTTCTAACGAAATTTTTAATATTTTCAACCCTTTGAGCAGATATATAAGGAATATCAGCCAGATATAAAACTTTGTATTTTTTTAATTGGTTGAGATCATCAAGCAGGGTTTCCATAGCTGACGTCACCTGGACATGCCGGTATAGGCATCCTGCAAATGCTCCAAGAGTGGCTGTGCGTGTATCTGCTTTCCACCACCATGAAGATCTTGCGTGTCCCGGTGGATTTTCATTTGCATAAATAACTGCCACATAAGGATAATTCTCAACATCTGAGAATCTCATTTCATTTTCTTTGATAACTGAGAAGGGATGTCTTACATAATCCCGGTATTCATTATCCCTGATATATGGATAAGGTTGAGCGATTATGGGAGCACCTCCAAACATTACTGTTGTGAAAATTTGTTGCTGAAATTCATAACCATTATATATTACCCGGGGCCAGTTGTTATATGATCCAATGTAAGGGAACACACCGATACCCATAGCACGTGCCAGGCTTATACCTTCAGCTCGCTCCAACATCGAATTTCCACGTTCAAAAAGAAAGGCGTCCATCGCCTGGATAACCCTGGGGTCTTCATTAGCAATTTTGTCAGGGTTATTAATATTGTAAATCATGGGTACGTCTTTGTGGGATTTGATGATTCTACGGACTTCATATAGGATTTTTACCAGTTCCTCATAGTACCAGTCATGATATTTATCAATTGTTTTAAGTTCAGTGTTTGAGTAATCCAGGTCATCTTCATGGTAGGGGAGTTCCAATCCGGAAAAATCCCTGAATCCATCCCGGCATCCATTGCAATAACAGATTTTCTTCCCCGGGTAAAAATAGAAAGGGAACCAGGTGTCGAAATACATTCCACAAACATCATAATCCCTGACAACATGTTCAATATAGTCATAATACGCTTTCCGATACGGAGTATTCCAACAGACTGTTCCATGGTCTTCACCCACATACATATGATCCCTTGTGGGGCCTCCTCCAGGTTTGGAGATCTGGGCATATTCGGGATATTCTTTCGTTACCATTGACCATGCCAGTTTATGCCCCGTTGAAATATATGGTAGTACACGAATACCCCTGGGTTTGCAGGCTTCTATTGTTTCAGCAAGCAAATCGCGTCCATCCTGGTCAGGATGCGTACTAAATCGGATACCCTGTATGGTAGCATAGGCCCCCATGGTTGAAATACGAGCTATATTTGCGTGCATGTCTTCCATGGTTTGAGCTATTTTTTCAGCATCGAATTCCAGCTCAGGTTTAAAAGGTGGTTGATATGCATCCAGCAGGAAGATCCGGGCAGTTTGAATCCAATCAGGGGCCTGTGAATATCCATTGATAGTGATTAAAATCAGGATTGATATTCTGATAAAAATTTGTTGAAATCTCATTTTTAAAAGTTTTAAGCAAGATAAAATCCGAACTTTTTTATTTTCTCCTTCTTAGGAAGGGAGATCAATAAGGTATAGTTCTAAAAATATCTTAATTTAAAGAAATGTTTTTACATTGCCGCGTTTAAAACTATTTCATTCATTTATATGAAAGGTAAAGAATTTAGGGAAAGCAACAACAGGAGATCATGGCTGAAGATTTTAGGACCAGGCATCATCACGGCTGCCCTGGTTTTTGGGCCTGGAAGCCTGACGATCGCCTCGAAACTGGGTGCCGGTTTTGAATTTAAGTTGTTGTGGATTGTAATTCTGGCTACTTTTTTTATGGCAGTATTTACCATTATGGGCGCCAGAATTGGAATATCTTTAGAAAAATCCTTAATAAGTACAGTAAGGCAGAACTATGGGAAGACTTTTTCAATTATTATCGGAGCCGGGGTTTTTCTAGTTACGATATCTTTTCAATCAGGCAACTCCATAGGAGCCGGTCTTGCTTTCGCAGAACTCTTTCATACATCCACTATTCCATGGATAATTATTATGTCTTTACTGGCTATCGCTCTCCTGTTTTTAAGATCCTTCTACAAAATTCTCGAGAAGATTATGGTAGTAATGATCGGTATTATGGTTTTTTCTTTTTTGATCACTCTGATCCTTTCAGGGCCCCAAATCATAGCCATCTTAAAAGGTTTGAAACCAAGCCTTCCAAATGGATCTGAATTATTGGTTATTGCATTAACAGCCTCCAGCTTTTCTTTGGTCGGTGCATTTTACCAGTCATATCTTGTCCAGGAAAGAGGATGGAAGAAGCATCAACTTAAAATGTGTCAATACGAGAGTCTTACAGGGATAGTTATCCTGGGAATGATTACATTTATGATCATGGCCGCAGCGGGTTCTGTTTTATTTCCTAAAGGTATACCGGTAAATTCAGCAGCAGAAATGGGAAAGGCTCTTGAGCCTCTTTTTGGTAATTTGGCTTCTTCGGTATTTATGGTCGGGTTATTTGCCGCGTCGTTTTCTTCCTTGCTGGGTAATGCCACCCTGGGTGGTGCCGTGTTGGGGGATGCTTTATCCTTGGGAAACAAATTGAGTGCTTTACCCCTTCGACTACTTATCATGCTTGTTATTGTGGTAGGGGCGATCATTTCAATAGCTTTTAGCCATCTTCAATTGCAGCTCATTGTAATTGCGCAAGCCCTTACGATGATCGTGGCCCCCATCGTTGGTGTATTTATTCTTCTTATTTCAAGTAACCATCGTTACATGGGTGATCTCAAAAATAATAATTCCTTGCTCATTGCCGGGATATTAGGGCTTCTGGTAGTACTACTACTCGGTTTAGGCTTTGTTCGTGTACTGGTCATTCAATAACCTTGATCTAACATGTTTATGCCTCTATTTGCTATATTCCCCACCCTCTTTTAAAAAATATTCAAAAAACATATACATCCTTTCATTGGATTCGGTATTGGGAGTATGCGCTGCCCGGTTGGTCATGGCCACTCGGTTTTTATAACCTAATAGATTATTCACGGCTACCGTATGATTAAGTGCGGTCCATCGTCCGGGAGTATCTTCAGAACCACCTGAAACAAGAAATGGCCTTGGCGCCATTAGTGCATGTAATTCATGAAGATCATTCCCTCCGGCAACAAGTTCGGGGTACAATCCCCTGGCGGGATTATCCTCTGTAATAATGCCTCTCGGTCGCCAGGGTGGCGGATGATAACCCAGATACCAGGGTTCCCAGTAATTGATATCGGGCCTGGATTCATCAAATACGATCCCGGGATCCGACCAGGCAGCACAGGCATACCTGTCAAACAGGCAGGAAGCGAACATGGCCCATTTGCCCCCAAAAGAATGTCCAGTGATGCCGATGCGGGCAGAATCCACTTCAGGTTGGTCAGCCAATACATGCCATGCGTTTGCAGCTGCACAAGCCAGCATTGATAGGGGCTGTACCTGTGCATTTTCTAAATCCGGATAGTATAGTGCATAGGTTTTGTCTTTGGTAGCCTGTGAAGTGCCTATTGATAAGGTCACAAAACCCAGTTTGGTTAATTGATAGGCGAAATCACGATGCGGCTTACCCAATCCGATAGCAGTTTCAGGTTCGTAGTAGACCACTACAATAGCAGGTCTCTTCCCTTCACCTTCCGGGATAAGCATATAGCCTTCGGTCTGTTCGAGGGGTGTCCACATAAATTGTATCCGTTTCTGAATAAAATCTTCTCTTTGCAAGGTTTCAAGGACCTTCACCTCCTGGTTTTTGATCAATGCTGGCCATTCTCCCATCAGACCATGCCATCGATCCAATATTTCATTCCGCCTTTTCTTCCAATCATCATCATTCTCAACAGGTGTTCCATCATAAAAATGTAGAGGCGAGCGATAATGACCAAAACTGTTTTCGAACTCCGATGGAGGGGAGAAAAAAGGTGCGATCTTTTTCCAGGTCTCGTCTGGAGACGAAATGATATTGCCTGGTTTTGTTTCACAGCTATATAGTGTAATCAAAAAGGCGAGATTCAGGAAAGTGACTCTTAAATATACATGCATACCATCCGTAAAGTAATTAATCTTTTTTGTATCTGAAAATAGTATTTGGGAAAGAATATGTTTTGTTTATATTCTTGAAAATTGATAAGCTCCGTTATTAAGTCTGGAGTTATGCATGTAGCGAGAGAATATTCTTTGAAAACGAACATAAACTATATTTCAGTGGCATATGACTCTTCCAAGAAAGAAGAATTTATTTGCCGAAATTTGTTGTTTTAAATAATGAATTTCCAGGTTTGAATGCAGTACCAACTAAGTCGCCAACTCCTTTTTCTTCGTGATTCTCAACGACAGCCAAAAAATCCTGGTCGATCATGTTTTTTTTTGATAATTTGTGTACTTAATGATTAAAAAAATGCACCATATGAAAAATGAAATAAACCGCAGGAAATTCCTATCATATTCCGGTATGGGGATGGCAGGAATATTTATGAATAGCAAAGCTATGAGTATGTATAATAATCCTGTATTCTCTGCAATTGATCCCAAAGATTATGTCATTGTTGAAGGTCACAGAGATATCTGGGAGTTCAATGACCGGTTTGCATTAAATGACAGAACCCAGGATTCACCACTCAGGGATTTTCTGCTGCCGCGGTTGATTGATGGCGGGGTGGATGTCGTGATCATGCCGGCAGGTGGTGATTCAGTGGCGGAACGGGGAGGTAGTGACCGTTTACTTGAAGGATCTATACGTGTTGTGGATATGTTGTTAAAGGAAATAGAAAAGACAGACGGGAAGGCTTCAATCATCAAAACGAAATCGGATATACCTGTTGGCCCCCTCAACGATCATGTCAGGTTTTTCCTGGACTTGGAAGGCGGCGGTTCAATTGAGATTGAACCCGAACCAGGTTATCATTATGATAGAAGGCTGGCCCTTTTAAGGACTTTTTTCAGGTTGGGGATCAGAGGATTGCAGTTAACCCATCAGGGGCGAAACCAGCTTGGTGATGGTGTAGCTGAAGGTAAAATGGGTGGCAGGCTATCACGATTCGGTGTTGAAGTAGTGGAAGAAATGAATAAATTAGGTATGATGATCGGAGTGTCCCACCTTTCTGCAAATGGGGTATTCCATGTAGCGGAGATTACCAAAAAACCAATTGCCTCCACGCATACGAACATCCAGAAATTTATCAATACCCCACGGCAGCACTCTGACGAAGAGCTTAAAGCCATTGCATCCACTGGAGGAATCATAGGTGTACGCTATATTGAAGGGCAGACATCCTATGATATGCTGGCGGATGAAATAGAATATATGGTGGAATTGATTGGTATAGAGCATATTGGCATAGGATGGCTTGGACATGATATCGGACATCCCAGAGTAGGTCAGGTCCCCGGTTTCACTGAGGAATCACCCCCGGGTGAAGTAGAAAAACAATCTATGAAGGAACATTGGATCAGATTTATAGAAATTCTTGAAAATCGGGGCTTCGAACGGAGAGATATTTCAAAAATCTTAGGTGGAAACTTTCTTAGAATCTGGAAGCATATTCTGCCTGATTGATGGCAATAAGAATATAGGGATGATCTTTTATATTCCAGTCTAAATTAATTAAATTGGAATATACCTTAATGAGTCTAAATAATAATAACTGATTACAAAAAGACACTAAAGTGAAAAAGAAAATAACAAGAAGAAAATTCATG
>CBDUCT010000106.1:0-9866 GCA_965365715.1 uncultured Cyclobacteriaceae bacterium
TTATTACGGATAATTTCACTTAAGCGATCTTCCCAGCCTTCTTCAGGAGGGTGTTCCGGGATAAAAACGGAGTCAGCACCCGTAGAAAGGGCGCTTATTAATGCAAGATACCCGCAATTCCTTCCCATCACCTCTACTACAAAAGTTCTGTCATGACTTGCTGCTGTATCTCCCAGCATGTCAACGGCATCCACAATTCGCCGGAGGGCTGTATCTGCCCCTATGGTCATGTCGGTTCCCGACATATCGTTATCGATGGATCCAACCAACCCTACGATCTTGAGCCTTGGATGCTGATCGGCTTTCTGCTTGGTGATCTTCTTCTTCGTAACCAGTTCTTCTATCAGGGAAGGCCATTCTTCCCGGAATAGGTTTGCGCCAGTAAGACTTCCGTCTCCTCCAATCACGACGAGGTGGTCGATGTCAACATTTACCAGGTTCAAAGCGGCCTGCAGACGACCTTCACGTGTCCGGAATTCCTGGCTTCTGGCCGTGCCTATCTCTGTACCACCTTTGTGCATAATGCCACTGACCGAATCCCAGTTCATCTTTTTGATCATCTCACCACCCTTATACATGCCATTATAACCTTGCAGGATAGCATATACATCCAGGCCACGGTATAGTGCAGTTCTTACGACTGCCCTAACTGCTGCATTCATGCCTTGAGAGTCACCACCACTGGTAAGTACTCCGAGACTGGAAAATTTATTAACTTTTGTCATTGCGAATTTTATTCAATTTAGGATCAACTGCTGAGCGCTCCCAGCGATTAATGAAGGTAACAAATTTAGACAAATCAATATTAATACCGCTTCCTCCTATAAAAGAATATCAGATTAACATGAAATTAATATTGAGCAGAGTATGTCTCCAACCAAAGGCATCAGTTTGTATTAATTCATAAAGAAAGCTATACCTTAAGTTGAATAATTCAGGAACTTTTTTATCCCTGGTACTATGAATTTATCCACAAATTCACCTTGTCTGACGAGTAATGTATTCTATTGTCTGAAGATCCCCATTACAAACTGATCCTGATGCCTGGGCCGATCAGGAAGAAAAATTCTTCGGCATTTAGCTTATAGCCTCCACCGAAATAAAGGGGAAAGGTTAGTTTCTTGTCTTTCCTGGTAGGGTATAAGGAACCTAATATCACGATGGCCAGGTCGCGGTTGTCATCATTTTCTGAAAAGTTAAATGCATCCAGCGCCAGGAATCCAGCGCCCACCTTAAAAGGTTGCAATCGGTTGATCCTGTTTTTCTGATAGAAACTGAATTGCGCGATCATGGCCATGCTTATTCCTGTCAGATTTCCGGCAGACTCACTTCCATAGGTGACCAATCCCGCCGGGAAGGACACTTCAATATCAAATCGCCAATATTTCTCGTATATTATCTCGACTGTTTCTTTAAATCCTGCCCCTCCATATATATTCTTGTCATTGCTGATCTCGACTGTTATTTTTGACCAGGATTCTATATCGTATGTTTTTTTATTAAGATAATTATTGACATTTATAACATTGGAAGAGCAATTACCCCGGTAAAATCCATCCCTTGGAGAAAACGGTCCCGGACATACCACTATGTCCTCAAATTCCTTTATTTCAAGCAGGGCAGTGTTCCTCCCGCTCAGAGTAACAGTGATATTCAGGTGCGGCTGGCCATATAATTCCCCTTCCGAATCGATTTTATTATTGTCGAACTTTAGGGTTAAATATTGAATAACTTCCGGTGTTAAGATGGTATTCCCTATGGTATTAACTTGCCTTTTAAATCCATTTCCTTCAATGGTGATGTAATCAAATTCCCGGGGTCTCCGGTATTCCTGTACTTTCAGTTCAAAACCAGTCTTTTCACCATGATTATATATGGGAATGGTCCGGCTGTAAATATCAATAGGGATGTTCAATATATAAGTTGCCACGTATTCATTGTGTATGAGCGTGTCAAGGGTGATATTGGTAACACCCTCAAATTCAAATGAAGCTTTCTGCAGGGATTCACCCTCTATTCTTAATTCTACAGTCTCCCCTGGATATACGGAGAGATTGGTGGTCCAGTCTTCCCCCTCTCTTATTAGTTGTATATTCTTAATTTGTGGTTTGGGGATAATATCAAGATTGGTGATAAACAGTGATTGGTCATTCTCTTTGATATAAAGATATCCCTCGTTTATCCTGTGGAGGGAATATGGACGCAGGATGCATAACATCCTTCCGTTGTTGATATGACTCTTCACAAATAATTCTGCGATCAGAGCACCGCCCGGTTCCTCCTGGTTTTCTATCCGGTAGGTGCGACCTGGGTTAAAAGATGGGTTGCTTTGCATCTGGATCTCATACCCGGACAGGTTCTGTGGATCATGGATGATGTACTCCCGGTCAATATTTAAAAACCTGAGCCGGCTTCTGCGCACCATAAATTCCTCACGGATAACTGGTAAATCGTAACTTAAAGTTCCAAACTCAGTCAGAAAGGGCCTTTTGGTCTTGATATGAAGCTCCAGCATCTGGAATCCATAATTTCTGGATATCAAATGCAGATACATTCTTCCACTTTCTTCAGTCAGCCGATAATTGATAAGCTTATCGGTTGTCCAGAGATTATCGATCCAGATATTCCGGATGTTGTCAGTGATCAGTGGGAATACTTTTTCTTCACCTATAAAGAGTTCGTTGTCTGCCGGGATAAACTCAACATGGGTGGTTGTAACCGGTAAGAGGGGAATCACTTCCATAGAGATTTCTGAAGAATCACTATTGCTGACAGAGAAAGTAAAATTCAGAAAATCTGCGTTATAAAGATTTCGGAATCTGATCTTAAAGCGATAATATTCATCATTGATGTTGACCATTGAATCCAATACCGTGTAATCATTTGATTTTACCAGACTCAATCTGGAGAAAAGATCATCCCTGTATGGATATACTCTAACTTCACACACTGGATTCTCTTCATTAAAATGGAAATACAAATGATTCTCTCCATTATAAACAGTGAGGTTATCTCTTGTGTTGAACATCATGGTATCCATGCGGACTTCAACTTTTGAGAATATTGTTGATGGAATCTGGCTGAATGATACGGATGCCAAGAGTATGAAGAAACAAGTAATAGTATACTTCTTTAAATACATAGCTTTAAAAAATCATATTGACTTTATCTAAAATACATAACCAATATTAACGCCAAAACGAGGAGTTATGGCAAAACTACCTTGGCGAAGATCATCAAATTTTTCGTCATAGAAGATATTGTCTTCATAATTTTTCTTGAAATCCCTGTATCCTACTCCTACGCCAATGAAAAAATCAATGGTTATCCCGGATTGTTTTGATTTCACATTCCAGGTCTGTCCGAACAGCTTCATCCATCGGTTCCCTATCATTATCGAATATTCATACAGCTGTTCAGTTGAATTCACCGTATAAGTTTCCTGAGTTGACAGGTTAGCAGAATCAAGGGCGTTGAACTGATGCTGAATATAGGAATATCTAAGCTCATGTGAAAAGTATAACATACCAATACCCCGCTCAGGATGGTAGAACTTCTGCCTGAAAGCAATACCAAATCCTCTTTCATACATATCATAGGGATCTAAGGAGCTGTGGTTCTTAAAAAAGGGATTGCGGATAATATTGAATTGTATTTCATAACCCATCCTTTCCTGAAAATAATATTCCATTGAAAGCGGAAGACTACCCAGGACCGGGGCTACAGGATTTGTGGCTATAATAATTCCTTTAAATTCATTGATAACCGGTGTAAAGTACCTGCTCTGTCTTTTTTTGTATTTGTAATCCGGTTTCATATAATCCCCCTGAGTTTCTACTGCTGTGGTCTGGTCACCCACCTTGAATACAGGTTTGTCATCTTCATATATGGGTCGGTAATATCCGGCGACACTGCCATCTTCTTTGTATAATTCCCAGTTACCCACGTTCTTCCCATTCTTGATCTTTCCCTTCATCTTGATCTTTCCATTCAGATAATAACCGGTATAATCTCCCTCCCCATTTGTGAAATCAGCTTCACCTTCAAGACTCCCATCTTCATAATAATATATCCATTTCCCTTCGTGGATCCCATCCTTCATCTTTCCGATCACTTTGAGATTACCATTGTCGTAAAATTCCTTGTATTCCCCGGATCCGGACTCAAAAAAGCCTTCTCCTTTCATATAGCCTTCACTGTCATATATTCTCCAGTTCCCTTCTTTACGTCCCTTGATTTCGATTCCCTCAGAACTTTTGGTACCATTTTCGTTAAAATATGTCCAGGGCCCGTTTTTTTCACCTTCCTCATAATTCCCGGAGGCTGAGATTTCGCCATTTTCGTAATAATATGACCATAACCCTGACCTGAGTCCCTCTTTAAATCTGCCCTCTGCCTGTTTGCCCCCATTTTCATAAAAATATACCCAGGTAGAATCACTTTTGCCATCAATGTTATATCCCTGCACTTTTACATTGCCATTGTTGTAAAATTCCTTATAGAAACCAACCTCACCTTCATAATAAGCCTGGGCTTTCAAGGTGCCATCCTCATAAAAATGGTTCCAGATTCCTGTTTTTTCACCATTTTTAAAACCTCCACGACTTTTCTTGGACCCACCTTCATAATAAAATCTCCATTCTCCTTCACGTTTTCCATTATAAATATTACCCTCCATGCTTAGCTGGCCATTTTCATAATAGTATTTCCATAATCCATAATTAGAATTGCCTTTAAGCTGTCCCCGCATCTTCAGCTTGCCGCCTTCATAATAATAATTCCAGTACCCGGTGGGATTGTTATTCTGGTAAAAACCTTCGGATTTGATATTGCCATTCTGGTAGAAGGACATATACTTCCCATCAAGCACATTTTTATTGCTTTCAAGGACCATGAAAGTTTCTTTTATCCTGGTATCCCCCTCTTCGAAATAGGTGTTGACAGTCACCCGCTGTGCATACAGAAAGTCTACACAACCAATCAAAACTATGAGGCTTAAAGAAAGGGTTCTCAACATAGACCACATAAGCTGCCTGTTACCAACACCTTTTTAACGTCCTGATGGCAGCCAGTTTTATACATACACCTTAAAAAAATTTACCTGTTATACACTTATAACATTATAATTGTAAATTTGGTATATATAATTCACTAAAACAACTTAATCCCATGTCTGAGGAAGCATCAAACTCGAAGTCATCTTTTTATGATGATTTTGAATCTCCAGATTTTTATGATATCGACAGCCTTTTAACAGAAGAGCATATCCTGGTCAGAAGCGCAATGCGCGATTTCGTCAAGCAGGAAATTACCCCATTTATTGAGGAATGGGCTCAGAATTCCACTTTCCCAAACACTATTGTCAAAAAGTTTGGGGATATAGGGGCCTTCGGGCCTTTTATTCCGGCAAAATATGGTGGTGGTGATATGGACTATATTTCATACGGCCTGATCATGCAGGAAATCGAAAGAGGTGATTCTGGAATGCGGTCTACGGCTTCTGTTCAAGGTTCTCTGGTGATGTATCCGATCTATAAATATGGATCTGAAGCTCAAAAGGAAAAGTATTTGCCAAAACTTGCTTCCGGTGAGTTGTTGGGCTGTTTTGGTTTAACAGAACCGGATTTCGGATCCAATCCGGCCGGGATGAAGAGTAGGATCGTTGATAAAGGGGATCATTATATCCTGAATGGATCCAAAATGTGGATATCCAATGCACCCGAAGCGGATATTGCCATTGTATGGGCCAAAGATGAGACCGACAGGATCAAAGGGATTATCCTGGAGCGGGATATGGAAGGATTAACAACCCCGGAAACACATGGAAAGTGGTCTTTACGGGCCAGTTGTACCGGTGAACTGGTTTTTGATAATGTAAAAGTACCCAAGGAACAGATTCTCCCTGAAAAAGATGGTCTCAGCGCTCCCCTGGGTTGCCTTGATTCGGCCCGATATGGTATTGCATGGGGTGTTATCGGTGCGGCTATGGATTGCTATGAATCAGCCAGGAAATATGCCAATGAACGCATACAGTTCGATAAACCCATTGCCTCATTTCAGCTGACCCAGAAAAAGCTTGCTGAAATGCTGACGGAAATAACCAAGGCTCAACTGCTGAACTGGCGTTTGGGTGGATTGATGACTGAAGGGAAAGCCAGTTCTTCCCAGATCTCCCTGGCTAAAAGAAATAACGTGGAAGTGGCTCTGAATATAGCCAGGGAAGCAAGACAGATCTTCGGTGGCATGGGTATAACCGGTGATTATCCCATCATGAGGCATATGATGAACCTGGAATCGGTTATAACATATGAAGGTACTCATGACATACATCTTCTTATTTTAGGAAAGGAAATAACCGGAATTTCTGCGTTTTTATAGAATTAAGTGGTTTTTTAAATGCAATTATTGCAATATTAATAGTCGAAAATAAAAACATTGTAATTTTTCGCACTTAATGTTTTCAAAATTAAATTTACTTTCTACATTTGTCACCGATATGAAAGAAAACAGAAATACTTTGTACTGGTGGTGGCCTGAAAAACTTATTTTTCAGCTGTAAAAAGAAGTACGGGTATATTAAAAAATATATGAAGCTTACTGATTACAGTGAGCTTTTTTTTATGCTTATAAAATGATATGGCTTTGAAAACTTTTTCTTTTAAAACTTCATCAAAACGACTGATAGCCGATGTAGTAACTCCGGTGAGTATCTATCTAAAGCTGCGCGACAGGTTCGCAAACACTTTTCTTCTGGAAAGTTCAGACTATCATGCAGCGGATAACAGTTATTCTTATATCTGCTGTAATCCAATTGCCTCTTTCTCTCTTAAGAGGAATGTTGTGTCTATGATGTATCCGGATGGTAGCAGTGACGAGGTCAGGTTAAAGGAGCGACCTGAGGCGATAGATCTGTTGGGTGAGTTTATCTCCGGGTTTAAGGCGGATGAGCAATCCTATAATTTTATTACCAACGGCTTGTTTGGATATATTTCATATGATGCGGTAGAGCATTTTGAAGATATTGAACTGCATGACAAGGATAAACCCGATTATGATATCCCTGAGATCCATTACACGGTATTCAGAAATGTCCTGGTGGTTAATCATTTTAAAAGTGAGTTGTTTATCTTCGATCACCAGCTTGAAGAGGACAGGTCTGATTCTAACGTTGAGGATCTTATCTCCCTTATAGGCAGCAAGAACTTTCCAGCCTATGAATTTCACATTGATTCAGAGGAGGCTTCGAATTTTACAGATGTGGAATTCTTAAAAGTGATCGAAAAGGGCCGTGAACACTGTCTTTTGGGAGATGTATTTCAGATTGTACTTTCAAGAAGGTTTCAATCGAGCTTTAAGGGGGATGAGTTTATTGTTTACCGGGCTTTAAGGGCCATCAATCCTTCTCCTTACCTGTTCTATTTCGATTACAGCAATTTCAAGATATTCGGTTCCTCACCAGAAGCACAGATCGTTATAAAAAACAACCGGGCAAGTATTTTCCCTATAGCCGGCACATTCAAGCGCAGTGGCAATGATAAATATGATGCTGAACTGGCAAGAAAACTTTCCGACGACCCAAAAGAAGATTCAGAACATGTGATGCTGGTAGATCTGGCACGGAATGATCTTTCAAGAAACGGATCAGATGTGGAGGTTGAGAAATTTAAGGAGATCCAATTCTATTCACATGTAATTCATCTTGTCTCCAGGGTATCAGGAAATCTCCAGGAGAATACTTCCACAGTACGTATCGTTGCAGATACTTTTCCTGCCGGCACCTTATCCGGAGCTCCAAAACACAGGGCGATGCAACTGATCAATTCCTATGAGCCTACTCAACGGGGCTATTATGGAGGAGCTATTGGATATCTCGGATTCAATGGGGATTTTAACCATGCCATTATGATCCGCTCGTTTTTTAGCAAGAACAATACCCTGTATTATCAGGCAGGAGCAGGTGTAGTAGCGAAATCTGTTCCTGAAAATGAGTTGCAGGAAGTCAATAACAAGCTGGCAGCATTAAGGAAAGCCTTGAAAGATGCCGGAGAATTTATAAACTAGGACGGGTATGAAAATACTGGTATTTGATAATTATGATTCATTCACTTATAACCTGGTGCATATTATACGCGAATTGGGATATGGTGGACAAATGGATATTGTCAGGAATGATAAGATTCATCTTGAGGAGATCGATGTATATGATAAGATCCTGTTATCTCCCGGACCTGGTGTCCCGAATGATGCCGGGATCATGGAAAATCTGATTGAAGAATATGGGCCACGTAAAAGTATTATGGGCGTATGCCTTGGGCATCAAGGCATAGCAGAAGTTTTTAATGCGGAATTGTACAATATGCCCATTGTACTTCACGGGATCACAACGAAAATCAGGATACTCACATCAGAGGATTTTCTCTTTGAGGGGATTCCAGAAGAAATTAAGGTTTGCCGCTACCATAGTTGGGCAGTGGTACCGGAAACAGTGCAAGGCGACCTGGAGATCACTGCTGTAGATAATGAGGGTGTCGTAATGGCTTTAAGACATAAAAATTATGATGTGAGAGGATTGCAGTTTCATCCTGAAGCTTATCTGACTGAACATGGGAAGTTGATGGTTGAAAACTGGTTGAAGAAATGACTTTAAAAATATAAAAAATAATTGAAGTGCGATCATATTTTGGTATAATCATTTGGATCATGACCACTGGTAGGCCAGGGATTATTAGCCACAGGATTCCCGGAATAGAAGATATATAACTGGAAGAATAAAAATTAAATATGAAAGAGGTTTTAAACAACTTGTTCGAATATAAGTCCCTGGATAAGGATGATGCAAAGGAGATATTGAAAAACCTGGCGCAGGGAGCCTATAATAACAGCCAGGTAGCTTCTTTTCTAACAGTATACCTGATGCGGAGTATTACAGTTGACGAACTCGAAGGATTCAGGGAGGCCATGCTGGAACTTTGCATTCCCATTGACCTGGCCGAATACGATCCTATAGACCTCTGTGGAACTGGGGGAGACGGGAAGGATACTTTTAACATCTCTACATTGTCATCTTTTCTGGTCGCTGCTGCAGGGCAGCCGGTGGCCAAGCATGGTAATAATAGCGTGTCATCAGTCTGTGGATCTTCCAATATCCTGGCACATTTCGGTGCAAAATTCAGTAGTGACCCCGGACAACTTAAAAGAAGCATCGAATCCTCAGGTATATGTTACCTGCATGCCCCGCTTTTTCACCCGGCGATGAAAAATGTTGCCCCTATAAGGCAGGAACTGGGTATTAAAACCTTCTTCAATATGCTGGGTCCCATGGTTAATCCGGCCTTTGTAAAGAAACAACTCGTGGGTGTATTCAGTCTCGAACTCGCCAGGTTATATGCCTATCTTTATCAGCGAACCGACAGCCAGTTTGCCATCATTCATGCCCTTGACGGGTATGATGAGATCTCCTTAACCGGCGGTTTCAAAATGATCACAAGGAATAATGAGTTTTTACTAAATCCCGGGGACCTGGGCCTGTCTGAAGTTGATCCTTCTGAATTGTACGGAGGGAATGATGTTGAGGAAGCAGCTAAAATATTTTATGGTATTCTGGAAGGAAAAGGGACAAAACCGCAGAGTGAAGTAGTGATCGCCAACGCCGGGATGTCATTATACGGTTCGGGATTTGCCAGTTCTGTGGAGGAAGCAATTGATAAAGCCACAGAAGCACTAAAAACAGGAGAAGCCCTGAAGAGGTTTAATAAGGTTATTGAAGTGAACAAAACTTATAAAAACAGGTATATGAATGAAACGTATTCAGGTTTAGTTTTCAAGAATTGATTGTGATCTTGATTTCGTGCACAAGAAAGTAAAGA